>JAITEX010000032.1 GCA_031281765.1 Eubacteriales Family XIII. Incertae Sedis bacterium
CCTCCTCCTTGCCCTTTTCGAAGAACTGCGCGGCCTCGTCCTTTTCCCCGATGTTCCCCGATATTTCCTCAAGCAGGCCGCCGCGCATCATCTCGTTCATGTCGCCCTTTGCGAGCGGAGGCCGCACTATCTCGGCGCGATGCGGTATCTCGAGCTTGCCCTCGGGCTGGTGTGGCATCGGGTAGATGTCCGAATGCAGGTTCCACTCGAGCCACTTCACGTGATGGCGGCCGGGCTTGCCGAGTCCCTGCATGCCCATCAGTATGGATTGCAGGCGCGCGGGTTCGGTCGAGAAGGGGCCGCGTATGCCGGGCCCGCCGTTGCCTATCGTAAAGCTCGTTACTTTACATGCCCAATCGCGCGCGAGGGCCTTTATCGTCCACGGCGGTACGCCGCATTTTTCGCTCGCCCATTTCGGCGTCTTCGCGACGCCGTCCTTCGCCTTGCCGAGCACGTAATCGAAAAACTCGTCCGCGCCGGATGTATGCGTCCGGACATATTCCTTATCATAGCTATCCTCTGTCAGCCACACATAGGCGATGGCGAGCAGCAGGGCAGCGTCCGTATTCGGCAGCACGGGTATCCACTTGTCCGCCTGATAGCAGCCCGAATAATTCAGCGCCGGGTCCACATAGACGAACTTCAGGCCGAGGCTGTGCAGCCACTGGCTCAGGCGGCTTGCCATATAGCCGTCGAAACCGACAGGCGTGACCTCGGGGTCGCCGCCCCAGAGCAGCAGCATCTCGGCGTGTTTCGCCACATCCGGCCAACAGTTGCCGGAGGGCTGCATCTCGCCGACGGGTTCGCCGCCCCAGACATTCTTCGATCCCCAGGAATAGCCCTCCCAGCTGTCCATATTCCGCATTTGGACCGTATAGCCGCCGAGCAGCGAGAGCAGGCGGTTCATGCAGCCGTGAGAGGGCGCGAGGTGCTTGCCCTCGCCGTGCATATCAGCTTCCGCGAGGACGGCCGACATGCCGTAGGCGTCGCGTATGCGCAGGAGCTCGTCCGCAATAAGCTGCGCGGCCTCGTCCCAACTGATGCGTTCATAGCGGCTCTTGCCGCGGTTTTGCGTATTGCGTTCGCCCTTCGGGTCCCAGTCGACGCGTTTCAGCGGGTAGCGGACGCGGTTTTCGGAGTAGACGCGCTTTTTATAGGACGTATAATACACGCCCGGAAGCGACCGGCGCGGAGGCGTAAAAGCGCGACCCCTTGCTTCAATCGACCAGGGGTTCAGGCTCTCCCAGTCGAAATCCTTGTCATAGTAATACGGCCTGATGCGCGTGATCTTCCCGTCGGCCCCGCTTTCAACGGAGGTCGGCAGGCCCGCGCGCGGCCCCATCAGGCTGGCGGCCTTCAGGGTCAGCTTATCGGCCTTAATATCAACCTTGGTTCCCATACATAGTTCTCCTTATGTGACACAGCCCGCGCGGGTCACCCCGCGCGGGCTTCGTTACCTGTCAGATATTGCTGGCCCTGTCGTACGCCGTGAAGTTCGCGTTCATGATGTGCTTTACCTCATAACAGTCGCCGACATAGTAGACGTCCGGTATCAGTTCAAAGAAACGGTCCGCCATCTCCTGATTCTTTTTCATGCCGAAAGCCTCGACGATGTAGTCCGCCTCGATGGTCTGCGTCTTCCAGTTCTTGTCCTCAATGACGACCTTGCCGCCGCTGACGGAGCGTACGAGGCTGCTGCCGATCAGACTGGCCTTGCCGCCCTCGACCATATCCGGGTCGCGCTCTTTCATCAGGTCGAAGCGGTTGTTCTTCAGCATAAAGAGCAGCATCCTGCGCGAGAGGTCGTGGCCGCCTAAGGCGAAATCCTCAAGCGGTATCATGTCGACGATGGTCACGTCGCAGCCCTTCATCGCGAGCGCAAGCGCCGATTCGCAGCCGGACAGCCCGCCGCCGCAGACGACGACCTTGCTGCCGCCGGGAATCTCCTTGCGGCCCGAATCGACGTCGAGGACATTGTAGACGTTCTCTTCGTCAAGGCCAGGAATCGGCGGGCGCGCCGGCACGGAGCCGACCGCGACGACGATAGCGTCGGGTTTTTCAGCCATGACTATATCGGCCGTGGCTTCCGTATTCAGGCGGATATTCTCCTCTCCGACGAGGCGCTTTGTCTCGCGATCTATCCATTCCGTGTAGAAAAGCATATCGTCCTTAAACGAGAGCTTGCTGATGGACGTCAGGTGGCCGCCGAGTTCGCCGCTTTTCTCAAACAGCACCACATCGTGGCCGCGCTGAACGAGGGTACGCGCGGCCTGGGTCCCCGCGACGCCGCCGCCGACGACAACGACCTTTTTCTTTCTGTTGGCTTTCCAGACTTTGCTGTAGCGGAAGGTGCGCGCAAGCTGCGGGTTGACGGCGCAGTGGATATGCGTGCCGTAGCCGCCCGCGCACATCCAGCAGCGCAGGCAGGGCCGGATACGGTCGTCGAGACCGCGATAGCTCTTGTTCAGCATATCCGGGTCGGCGAGCAGGGCGCGCGCCATGGATACGCCGTCGATGTCGCCCTTCGCGATGTATTCCTCGACCATATCGGCCGTAATCATGCCGCCCGCGACGCTGACCGGGATATTGATGTCCGGATGGTTCTTGATTTGGCTCGCAAACGGGACGTTCGCGCCCCTTTTGCGGAAGTAGGGCGGCATACTGTAGAAGCGGCCGAACTCCTCCACGATAAGGCCTGCGGACACGTTGACGATGTCGATGTACTGCTGCGCTTCAATCAGGAAGTCGATTACCTCGGGCGTGTGCATACCGTCGGGGAATATCTCGTCCCCCGAGATGCGCAGTTCGAGGATGAAGTCCGGTCCGACGGCTTCGCGCATCGCCTTCAGCAGTTTCAGCGGGAAGCGCCTGCGCCGCGCCGCGTCGCCGCCCCATTCGTCATTGCGCGTATTCGTCCGCGGCGACAGGAACTGGGCGATAAGGTTGCCGTGCGCCCCGTGTATGAGGACCCCGTCAAACTTGCAGCGTTGCAGGCGCAGGGCGCAGTCCACAAAGGAGTTTATCACGTCGTCGATGTCCCTGTTGTCCATAACCTTGATATAGGCGGCCCTGTCGGGTATCGAGAAGTTTGACGGCGCTATCGCGTACTCCGTCGTGATAAGCTCCGGGTCGGCGCCGCGGCCCGCGTGTACGAGTTCCACGGAAATCTTTGAGCCGTGCCGGTGCGCGGCCTCTGCTATCATCACGAGGCCCGCGATCTTCCCTTCATCCGTCACATCGAGCTCGGCGCGATAGTCGACGGAATTTTTCTGGTCGACGGGCGTCGCGCCGAGATGGATAATGGAGACGCCGGTTTCGGCCTGTTTCTCGACGAAGTCGATATAGCCCTGCGTCGGTTCACCGAGAGAGTTGGTCATATCGCAGACCATCGGCGAAAATTCCACGCGGCTGCGGTACTCCGTCGTACCGACCTTCAGCGGCGTGAAAAGGTGCTGGTACCTATTAAACGTTGCCATACATATTCCTCCTTCTTTTCATCCTTGTCTTTTTTGCGCTATGCTGCGTTACTCCTCGCGTCCGCTCACTTACGTACTTCAAGTACGCGCGTATCGCGAACGCTCGGTACGCCTTGCCTATCGCAAAAAATCCTGCGGAGGCAAGGCGCACGCATACTGCTTAGTTTACCGTCAGCAGCCCTCCGTCGAACGGGATGTTCGCGCCCGTTATCATCGCGCCCGCGGGGGACGAGAGATAGACGCAGAACGCGCCGACTTCAATCGGCTCGCCGAAACGGTGGGACGGCAGATCTTCTTCGATTTGTTTAATAAAGCTCGGCGGCAAATCCTTGTCGAGATCCGAATGGATCGGGCCGGGCTGAATGGAATTGACGCGGATGCCGTAGTCGCCGAGCGTCAGGGCGAGGTAGCGCGAGAAGATGTCCACGCCGGCCTTCGAGGCATTGTACGGCGAATTGTGGTGTTCCTTCGAGCCGGAAACGCGCAGGGCCCCGACGGACGAAATGTTGATAATGGTCCCGCCCTTGCCCGCGGCCTTCATGCCCGGCGCGATTTCGCTGACGACGTTCGCGACGCCGTGCAGGTTGGTATTGATGATACGGTGCCATTCCGAGAGGCCCTTTTCGGCATCGAGGAAATCCGTTGTCGTGGCGATGCCCGCATTGTTCACGAGGACGTCCACATGGTCGTAGAACTCAAACACCTTCTTCGCGGCGGCTTTGACGCTCTCGAGGTCGGAGATGTCGCACTGGTAGCAGTCATAGCGCTTGCCGTACTGCGCGAAACCGTCTATAACGGCCTTGCCTGATTCATAGTTGCGGCAGAGGACCACCACATTGGCGCCGCTCTGCGCGAACGCGGTCGAGATGCCGAGGCCGATGCCGCGGTTGCCGCCCGTCACGACGACGTTTTTCCCCGCGACGTCATACGCGCCCGTCATGTTGGCGATGGGGGTGTTCTTGAGGAATTCGGACATAGTTTACCTTCCTTTCATTGTATATGAGGTTGTAAAATGGTTTTTTTTAACGACCCTCCCGCAACGCTGCGCCGAAGCGCCGTAACGGAAATCGCCTACACAAAAGGTACGGCTGAACGCCGAAGATGTTCTATACTATTATTATAATTGCCCGCGCGGGAATGTCCATATGTTTTGCGCAAAAAAGTTGCCCCGGGAACATGATTTTGAGGTCTCACTTATACCAAAACGGAATAGCGGTTTTCTATGTATTCCATGGCGGCTTCGAACCAACCGGGGGTTGTGGCAGGGTCGCCGTGACGTCCCGCTTCAAATTTCGTGAAGTGGACGCGCGCGCCTGCGGCTTCGAGCAGCTTCACGAAGGCGGGTGAGCTTTCATACGGGACCATCTCGTCTGTGGTCGAGTGCCAGATATGTATGGGCAGGTTTTTCGCGCGGTCCGGCAGGCCGTATTCCCGTACCTGAGCCGGAATATCGAAGGCCGCGCGCGCCGCGTTGTCAACTTGATAGCTTGACCCGAGCTGCAGCATGGGGTAGGAGAGCATCAGGGCGTCCGGCAGGGGAACGTCATCGCCCATTGCATGAGTCAGGCAATAGCCCGCCGCGAGATGGCCGCCTGCGGAGAATCCCGCGAGTATAATGAACCCGTCAGGCCCCGCCCCGGCGCGGGCCTGAGCGAGAGCGTCCGCAAGTTCGCGCGCCGGCTCGAAGTCCGCAAACCCGCGTCCCGTAAAGACAGCGCGGGCGCCGGTAGCATAGGAGAGGACGCACGCGTCATAGCCGCGCTCCGCAAACCTGCGGGCGACGGGTTCCCCCTCGTTCGTACCGATAAGTTGATAGCCCCCACCGGGGCAGATAAGCGCTTTCTTCTTCATAAGTATCCCTTTTCGTCGATGAAAGTTTTGTAAAACAAGACCCTCTTATTATATAATAGTAATAAGGAGTAGTGGATGCAGAGTAAAGCGATAAACTTTATAAAACCTCTCGTTGCGAAAAGCGGAGAGAGAGGGCGGCCTCTCATGCGGACGGCGGCCTTATCGGTGTGCGTCCTCTTTATCGCCGCCACGCTGTTTTCGACGATGTATATCTCGTCCAACCTGAATCACACCCACAACCAGCACGGGCCGAAAGGCTGCTGTTCCACCTGTATGCATATGCAGCAGGCCGCGAACCTGTCGAAAACGCTGACGGTTGCGGCTGCGATCGCCGTTCTGTGCGGTCTGTCCGGCGTGCTCTTTACGCTGAAGCCCGCGTATTCGCGTTTCGACTTTTCCACGCTCATCACCTGTAAAGTACGATTGAATTATTGAAAAAGCTTCCGATATTTCGTTAGAGCAAGAATCACGGAGGTTAATAATTGATATGAAAAAAATAGCTATAGTAGCAATCACGCTGCTTGTCGGCGTGCTTGTGCTTGCCGGTTGCGGCCAGCAAAGCGAATCCGAGGATACCGGCAAAGACGGTAAAATCAACGTAGTTACGACAATTTTCCCGCCCTATGATTTTGCGCGCGCGGTTGCGGGCGATAAGGCGGATATACATATGCTGCTGCCGCCTGCGTCTGAGAGCCATTCCTATGAGCCGACGCCGCAGGACATTATCACCATTCAAAATTGCGACGTGTTTATCTACGGCGGCGGGGAATCCGACGAGTGGGTGGAGGGCGTCCTTGAGTCCATGGATACGTCCAAGATGAAAATTATCACGATGATAGACTGCGTGGAAGTGGTCGAGGAGGAAATCGTTGATGGCATGGAGGAAGAGGAAGAAGAAGCTGCGGAGGGCGGCGAGGAAGAGCCCGAATATGACGAGCACGTCTGGACTTCCCCGCGCAATGCCAAACTGATAGTGCAGAAGATTGCCGACGCCTTCTCCGAGGTTGACGCGGCTAACGCCGGGACCTATGAGGCGAATGCCGCTACCTATGAAGCGGAACTTGACGAACTCGACGCTCAGTTCAAGGCCGTCGTTGACGGCGGCGTACGGAAAACGATAGTGTTCGGAGACCGTTTCCCGTTCCGTTACTTTGCGGACGCCTACGGGCTTGACTATTATGCCGCTTTCCCCGGCTGCTCTACGGAAACCGAGGCGAGCGCGGCGACGGTCAAGTTTCTTATTGACAAGGTGAACGAGGAGAAGATTCCCGTAGTATTCCATATCGAACTTGCGAATGAAAAGATGGCGGAGACCATCAGTGAAGCCACCGGCGCGAAAGTCTCGCTGCTCCATGCCGCTCACAACATCACGAAAGATGACTTCGAGGCGGGCAGGACCTATGTTGACATCATGACGGATAATGTATCCGCATTAAAGGAGGCGCTGTCGTAATATGGCTTTTATCACCTGTCAGGACGCTTCATTCGGGTATGAGGGAAATATCGCCGTCAGCGGGCTGAACTTCGAGGTTCGGCGCGGGGACTATCTCTGCGTTGTCGGCGAAAACGGATCAGGGAAAAGTACGCTTATCAAAGGGCTGCTTCATCTGAAAAATCCGATAGAGGGAAGCGTTCGCATGGGCGATGGGCTTCAGCCATCCGACATAGGGTATCTGCCGCAGCAGACGGTTGCGCAGAAAGATTTTCCGGCCAGCGCGTATGAGGTCGTCGTTTCAGGGCGGCTCTCTGCGCGCGGCATTCGGCCGTTTTATTCCCGCAGGGACAAGGCCGCCGCAAACGAGAGCATGGAACGGCTCGGCATCGCGCCTATAAGAAACCGCTGTTACCGCGAGCTTTCGGGCGGGCAGCAGCAACGGACGCTTATCGCCCGCGCGCTCTGCGCCGAGGGGAAACTGCTCCTGTTTGACGAGCCGGTCACGGGGCTTGACCCGGTAGCGGCGCAGGAACTGTACCGGCTTATCGAACGAATGAACCGCGAGACGGGCGTCACCGTCGTTATGGTTTCCCACGATATAGGCAGCGCGGTCAAATACGCGAGCCATATCCTGCATCTGAAAACGAAACAGGTCTTTTTCGGCACGACCGCAGAGTACGTAAACTCGCCTGCCGGAAAGATATTCGCGGGCGACGGTGAGGGCGGGCCCGCGGGCCCGCCTACCGGAGAAATTCCGGAGGAAGGTGAGCGGAATGTTTGATACCTTAGCGGAAATGTTCTCCTATACCTTCCTCGTCCGCGCCGTTGTCGTGGGCCTGCTTGTGTCGCTCTGCGCCGCGCTGCTTGGCGTGAGCCTTGTGCTGAAACGGTATTCGATGATAGGCGACGGCCTGTCTCACGTCGGTTTCGGGACGCTCGCCATCGCGACGGCGATGAACGCCGCCCCGCTTACCGTTTCGATTCCGGTGGTGGTGCTTGCGGCTTTCCTGCTCTTGCGCATCAGCGAGAACAGCAAAATAAAGGGCGACGCCGCGATAGCGCTGATTTCCACAGGCTCGCTCGCGGTCGGCGTCCTCGTCATTTCCCTGACCACGGGTATGAACACCGATGTATGCAACTACCTGTTCGGCAGCATCCTCGCCATGAGCAAGGAGGACGTGACGCTCTCGATAGCGCTGGCCATCATTGTGCTCGCGGTATTCGTGCTGTCCTATAATAAGATTTTTGCCGTCACCTTTGACGAGAACTTCGCGAAAGCGTCGGGCGTCAAAACCGGCGCCTATAATATGCTCATAGCGTTGCTTACGGCTCTCACCATCGTACTCGGAATGCGTATGATGGGCGCAATGCTGATTTCGAGCCTTATCATCTTCCCGGCGCTCACGTCGATGCGCCTGTGCAAGAGATTCAAAGCCGTTACCATATGCTCGGCTATCGTGTCGGTCATATGCTTCTTTATCGGCGTGGTTATTTCCTATATCGGAGCGACTCCGACCGGCGCAAGCGTGGTCATCGTAAATATTATCGCGTTCCTGCTGTTCTGGTCTGTTAATTTATTGAAAGTGAGGGTGCGAAAATGAAAAAGCGTACGCTGTTTTTTATCGCCGGCCTGACAGCCTGCCTGCTGGTTACGCTCGCCGGCTGCGGGGGCGGCGCATCCGAAAGCCGGACTGACGACAATACGGTTGGCGGCGGCTATACCGGAGAATCATCATCCCTTGCGGAGAGCGCTCCGTCCGCCGGCGCCGCAAACGCTTCAAAGCTCGTCAATATCAAGGAGAAGATGTTTGTCGCCCAAATCAACGACATCTATCTGAACCCGGATGACTATATCGGTAAGACCATACAGTATGAGGGCATGTTCACCACCTACACGTGGGATGAAATGAACATGACGTACCACATGGTATACCGCGCGTCCCCCGGCTGCTGCGGCACGGACGGTGTGGCGGGCTTTGAGGTCGTCTGGCCGGAGGGTTCGGACAAAACCCTTCCGAAGGAAAACGATTGGTGCGAAGTTGTCGGAACGCTCGAACGCTATAAGGAAAACGGCGAGAGCTACCTGCAGATCGTGATGGACACCCTGACCGTAAAAACAGAGCGCGGCGCGGAATTTGTGGCTCAATAATTTGAGAAATAGCCCTTATCAAGTATGAGCCTATGGCTTACCGCTTGCGCTTTGCGGCGGCCTCTATCAATCTGCGCCGTAAAAAACGGATTTTAATTCAGCGCAGATAATATTTTGGCAATCTAAAGATTTCTCAATGTATTCAGGGTCATCAAGAAATCCGTGATCCGTATCCCGATAATATTTGTATAATATTTCCTTTCGCTCCGCAATGAAGTTTTGTACAAATCTCCATTGCTCTTTGGAAAGCGGGTCGTATTCCGCGGAGAATACCGATAGGCGCGGAAAACAATCGGGGGATGCAAAGATTGGCGATGCGGTGATTTCTTTCCGTTGCGCACTATCCGGGATATAGAGTTCATCAAACATCTCCATAATTTCAGAATTCAATATACTTTTATTCATTCCCTCACATTTTACGACGGGATCCGATGACATATCTAAAGGCGGATAAATCAATGATGCATAAGAAATAGTGAAGTCTTTCTTTTTTGCGGCGAGTACGCAGGCGGATGCAGCTAATGTGGCGCCAGCGCTATTACCCGTTACTGCAATTTTTGTCGGATCTACATGAAAAGATTCCGCATTGGCGACCACCCACTTTATTACGTCATATACTTCATGAACGGCGGCAGGATAAGGATATTCCGGCGATAATCGATATTGAATCGATACGACAATAACATTTGCGTCGGCGCACATTTTCCTGCACACGGGTTCATCGGTGGCATAATCCCCGGAAACAAATCCGCCGCCATGTTGATAGAAAACAACCGGGAAAGGCCCCTTACCTTCAGGAATAAACAGCCTGATGGGCGTGTCATAACCTGTTTCCGCCACCGTATATTCAATCACTTCGTGTACGGGAATCAATGACTCCCTTTCTGTTTTATGGTTTTCGAGGCTTGCCGGTGATTCTTTGCGGATAATAGTAGCCAAAGCGATCCTGCCTTCTTTAGTAGTAATATCAGGTCCCATATAGTTAACCTCCTCTATGTTGACAATGCTACGAAACGGTATGCTAAACTCTGAAATTCAGGAGCATATATCCTCTAAATAATAAAGCATTCAGCACCTTTGTCAATAGCATTATATTCGGGAAAAAGCAAGGTAATCCGCCTGAAGTACGATAAATGCGCGATTGTGATAAAAATACAAAAGTTGGCTGTAATACCACAAATTTTAATTGTTATGCAGCTATTATTATTTGCTCTATAATTTAGTTGATATTATTTATCATTCAACTCGCGAGATTCTGGCGAGGTAATTCAAAAATTTTAATTAGAAGGAGGCAGGATTATGAAAGAATCTAACAGAACATTAATCAAAATAGGAGTTTTATGTATTGCGGTTCAGGATAGCGGGTTGAGCGCGACAACTCCCGCGCTTGGCAGCATTATGCAGTATTTCAGTCAAGTGAATCCCATCCTTATCCAAATGATAGCAACCATACCTTCATTGTTAGTTGCAATTGTTCCGTCTGTTTACGGTAAGCTCACACAATTTACTCAGAAACGCACTTTGATGTATATCGCGGCTTTTCTCTTTGTGGTGGGCGGTGTAGCCCCTGCATTTATAAACAGCAATATATATATCATATTATTTCTGCGTGTTATATTCGGGCTCGGAATCGGACTTGTCACTCCAATGGCTATGGATCTTGTCATAGACTTTTTTGAAGGGCAAGTAAGAAATACCATGCAGGGATTCTGTACCGCGGCCACCGCGGGTAGCGGTATACTATTTCAGTTGCTCGGCGGATATTTTGCCGGTATTCAATGGAATTATTGCTTTTACGCATATGGGCTTTCGGCAATTTTCTTCATAATAGCCTTCGTGACTATTCCGAAATCAACCAAAAAACTCGACAGTACGGGCAGCGCGAAAAACACCGCCGTCAATGTGAAGAAAGAAAAACTGCCCGGTTCCATTTTTCTTATCACTGCGATATTCTGTGGATTTTTCCTGATGATTTATATAGGTGCGACAAACGGTGCTGCGGTAATGCTCAGCGAGGGCATTGCGACTCCCGCGCAAATAGGGCTTGCTTTCAGCTTCCTTACCATAGGTTTATTCCTGACGTCCGTCCTGTTTGGTCCTTTATTTAAGGTTTTGAAATACGCGCTCCATCCAATAGCGTATTTCATCAGCGCCGCAGGGTTGTTCGTTGATTTTGTCGCCACAACTTTCTGGCCCTATGTGTTAGGAATATTTTTAACAGGATTGGGTTGCGGTCTGATCATTCCAACTACGGTTACCAAATGTACGATACTGGCGCCTCGTTCCCGCGCTTCAATGACCATTGGTATTGTCTTTGCCGGTATGGGCATCGGGCAATTTTGCAGTCCGTATTTCTTTGGGCTTATTATCGGAGAGCAGGGCAGAGCACCGTTCTCTGTTGCGGCAATCGGTTGCATTGTTCTCGGCGTCGCAATTCTGATTGTCAATCTCATAATTAAAGCACCGACAATAGTAGATCCTGAGGAAGGGGAAATAGTCAAGAACAATAACTGACTATGCTTGGAAACTACAATAATATGGGACGCAACAGGATATGTTGCGTCCTGTTTCGCTACCGTAATGATGTTGAAATACCGCAAAACGTGTTAGAATATATTTATCCGGTAACAAAGCAATCTGGCGGAAATGTTGGTATGAAGTTTCTCTGTTTATTGCCATAGCCATAAATGCTTGCGCATTAATGATTGGAGTAGATTCCGATGGAAATACGCCAAATAGAATACTTTTTAATGGTCGCCGATAGCCATAGCTTCAGCAAAGCGGCCAAGAATGCTTTTATTTCTCAACAAGCCCTGAGCAAGAGTATCAAAAATCTGGAGGGCGAATTGAAAGTGCCTTTATTCAAAAGAACTCATGCAGGAGTGCAACTCACATCTTTCGGTTCTGTATTTTTTGAAAGAGCAATAAAAATAATAGATATTACTGATGAAATATCTTCCACGTTTGTAGAGATGGATAAGCAGGGAAAACGGGTAGTTCGGCTTGGCACGCCATTGGGGATTCTGCGTACAATTGATATTGAAAAGCTGTATGAATTTCAAAATTTGCATCCGGACTGGGAACTATCAATCCATGAAGGTACGGATAGCGCAATTGAAAACGCAATTATCAATATGGAATTTGACATCGGTTTTGTAATGGGAAACGGCGATATGCAGCATCTCAATTATGACTACTTTAACCGGAGCGACACAGCCGTTATAATGCATGAAGATAATCCATTGGCTCTGCGAAGTTCAGTCAGCATGAAGGACTTGCGTAATGAAGGCTTTCTTATTTGCACATCTGATTTCAACGCCCATCAACGCATCATGTCTGCCTGCGCGGATGCGGGTTTCAGCCCCAGAATAGAATATTTGACATCAGACATCCTCCTTACAAAAGAGTTGTTAAAAAACAACAAAGGTATTATTATCTATCCGGCAAAAGTCGCAGATGATTTATCTGAACCGAATATTGTTTCAAGACCAATTGTTGACGACCCCTATATTTATACAGTATATATTATTACAAAAAAAGGGCGAAAATTATCCGAGGCACAAAACGCAGTTCGTCAATTTCTGCTTGACCTCGCGTAGATCACACCGTTTTAGATGGTGGGTTCAAGTCCATATATGTTAATTTCAATTGCTGAATCCGGCATTGTGTCAATCGGGACTTTTATTATGCGGTATTTCAAGGCTGTATGTGATATAATAAGTAATAATATATTAGCTGTTAGTGAGAAATAGTAATGATAAACGATAGTATATTAGCGTTTAATAACCGACTGCCGGGCGATATCGCTTTAGATATATCGCGTCGTGTCAAAGCGCGTAGACTTGAGATGGACCTGACGCAAAAAGCTCTCGCGGGGCGAGCGGGTATCACGTTTTCAACCTACCGGCGCTTTGAAAGGAGCGGCGAGATTTCTTTGCGGGGTCTTATTCTGGTGTCGGTTGCCTTAGGTATGGAAGAAAATTTCGACGGTCTGTTTACGAAGCGTCAATATCGTGATATTGAGGAAGTCATAAACGCGGATACCGTTCGCGAGAGAAAAAGAGGCCGGCAGAATGATTGAAGTATCGGAATTGAAATCAGTAACCGTATCGTTGTACGGACGGCGCGCGGGGACGCTCGCATTGACGCCGGAGGGATTATGCGCCTTTCAATATGATAATGATTTCATCCGGAATGGATATTCTTTGTCTCCGCTGAAATTGCCGCTTGGGCCTCAGCTGTTCATCGCGAGGCCTCATCCGTTTGAAGGCGGTTTCGGCGTGTTCGATGATAGCCTGCCGGACGGTTGGGGCAGACTTATTCAGGATAGATATTTGCGCGCTAACGGTATCGATCCGGATACGACATCCCTCCTGCAGAGACTATCTCTTATGGGAAAGAACGGACGCGGAGCGCTCGAATATACGCCCGCGACGGAGCTACCGGATGAACACGGCGCAGAGATGACTGCATGTCAAGTAGATAAGTTGTCAGCAGCGGCGCATGAGATTGCGATAACGGAAGACGCGTCCTATGAAAATTATGCCGAGCTATACAGATACGGAGGTTCTTCGGGCGGCGCGCGCCCCAAAGCTTTTATACGAGCTGATGGGACGGAATGGATCATCAAATTCAAGGCAGCCGATGACCCTGATAATACCGGACAAAGAGAATACGAAACTTCTCTGCTTGCGAAAGCCTGCGGTATATCCATGCCGCAAACACGGCTGTTCAATGACAAATATTTTGCGGCGGAAAGGTTTGACCGGCTTTCCTCCGGCAAGGTCTATACGGTAAGCGCCGCCGGCTTGCTTGACGCCGATTACCACATTCCCTCGCTTGATTACTCCGGGCTGCTTACCCTTTGCCGGATAATCACGCGCAATATGAAGGAAGTCGAGCAGCTGTTTCGCCGTATGGTATTTAACATTACGATACAAAACCGCGACGACCACGCAAAGAATTTTGCGTTTATTATGGATGAGCGCGGTGAATGGCGTTTGTCGCCGGCTTACGACCTGTTGCCATCCTATGGCTTCGGGGGGTATCATACGACGACGGTCAATGGGAGTGGCAGGCCGGAGCGCGGGGATATGCTTGCCGTAGCGGAAATCGCCGGAATTACTCGAAACAGGGCGGATAAAATAATAGACGATATAGAGGAAATATGCGCGGTGGAAGGCGTGCCGAAGTGACTACTTCGGTTATCACACGGTAACGGCATCAGGCATGAGCCTATGGCTTACCGCTTGCGTTTTGCGGCGGGGAGGCGGCCGTGGGCGGCATAATAGAGGGCGAGGGCGATAAGAACGGCGACGGCCTCTATCATAAAGGTGCGCGAGTAACCGAGAGCGCTTACGACGCCGCCCCAGATAAAGGGGCCGACGCCCATGCCGGTATCCGCGAAGATATAGATGGTGGACATGGCGAGCCCGCTGCGCTCCGGCGGTGAGACCTTGACGGCTATCGCCTGGAACGCGGAGAAGAATGAACCGTAGCCCGCGGCGCAGAGGGCGGCGCAGGCGAAGAACCACGCGGCCGAACCGGCAAGCGAAAGCAGGAACACGCCGGCGCAAAACAGCAGCATGGTCGGTGTGATAAGCGGATTGTCTCCGTATCTATCAAGTATTTTCCCTGACGGCGGCCGGATGATGACGACCATGGCCGAGTAGGCGATGAAATAGAAGGGCGCGACCCAACCGACGCCGCGCTGCGCCGTATAGAGCTGCATGAAAGCGGGCAGGGCGGAAAAACAAGTGGTCATCAGCAGGGTTACCGCCGAAATCGGCAGGGCGCGTTTCTCGAAGATGTCGGAAAGCCGCGGGCGCGCGGCTTTTTTCGGTGCGGAAACCTCCCGCTCCTTTACGCCTATCAGCGGCAGCAGTATCAGCGGCAGCAGGTTTGCCGCGAGGATAAAGGCAAATTCCGCCGTCATACCGAAACGGCTTGCGATAAATATGCCGATCAGCGGCCCGAGGCCGCTGCCAATCGGATTGCCCATCGTGTAATACCCGATGCCCTCGCCGAGCCTGCCGGGAGGGATGAAGTCTATCACCGCCGCGTTCAGCAGGTTGCAGACCACGCCCCACGCCATGCCGTTTATCGTGCGGACAGCGAGGAAGCCGACGAGGCCCAGCGGAATAAAATAGAGCAGGGAACCGAGGACGGACAGCGCGCCGCCGATAAACAGCAGCGTCCGGCGCTTCGCGGTATCGAGCAGAAAGCCGCTCACGATACGCGCAAAGAGCGCGCCGATCACGAAGATGCTGACGCAGAGTCCCGCGATTGCCTCGGTAGCGCCATACCTTGTGACCGAATATTCGGCTATGGTCGCCATCAGCGTAAAGAACACGAGGGCGTAGAAGATGTTCGAAACCAAGGTCAGTATGAAGTTTTTGTTCCAGAGTTTAATTGGCATTGGTGAAGGGGAAACTCCTGCTTTGTCAGTTGCGGGCATGTATATTATACTATTAATGGCGCGGTCTTGCGCCATCTCCAGGCTTGTATGACTATTAACTTTTATGTATAATTATAAGGAAATTCAAAAGCAAAGGAGACTACATGGCGTTTAACGAAGGATTATTACTGCTTGAAGACGGTACGATGTACCGGGGCATG
>JAITEX010000042.1 GCA_031281765.1 Eubacteriales Family XIII. Incertae Sedis bacterium
TCGCTCTGATTCATGAAAAAGTCTACTTTTTGGAAACCGGGAGCATGAAAATGACCTATGATCCGGAAAAATTCGGGTATATACTGCACACCTACCGAAAGGCCAACAATCTCACCTTAGCCGATTTGGGCGCGCGAATAGGCAAAAGTAAATCGACGGTATGGAAATACGAGAACGGCCTGCTCGACGTCGACCTCGAAACCTTATGCGAAATAGCGGTGGCGCTGCGCGTAAGCGCGAACTTTCTGCTCGAATCAGCCATGAAACCGGAGGATTCCCCGCGCAAGGACGGAGACGCAAACAGTTCCCCCTCCGTCCTCTCCTATTATATGTACTTCTTCGACGGTTATTCGAAAAAAATCGCGCGCAACCTCATTACCATGGCAGACGGCGGCGAACAGGAAACGGAAAGCGCCCTGTTCTATCACGTTGAGTCCTTTGACAAACCGGAGGATTGCCGCGATTTTTACACGGGCAAGGCCTTCGTTTCCGACCTCTATACGAACCTCATATTTCAAAACGCGAACAACAACGTGGAAAAACTGTTTATCGTCGCGAAAGAGCCCTTCAAAAAGCGCGGCATTATGAAGGGCATCCTTACGGGCATCTCCTACAAGATGTTTCAGCCCATCAGTTTCAAGGTCATCCTGTCGGAACGTCCTTTGCTTGAAGATGAGACCTTAGAAGACAGACTGAAAATCGACAAAGAGAACTTAGTCGACCTCCGCAAGCACAGCTGCCTTGTCCTCTCCGAGGAATACGAGGACTTCAAGTTCAAACCCTGACGTTTTGCTCCCGCGCTCGTCCCACTCTTGCGAAAATTCCGTTAATTATCTGACAATTAGGTGCGCATATAATGTGTGCCTAATTTTATTAGGCAAAATGCCGAAATTCCGCGTTTAATAATCTGAAAATTCCGAACTTCGCATTGACACAGGACCCCGAACCGCGGTATTCTATTATAGTATTTTTAATCATACTTGAAACAGAAAGGGCTAAGGAATGAGTGAGAATTTTGATTTAATGAGGGATTACGCGAGCAACGTCTTCAACTTCCGGGTGATGAAGGAACGGTTGCCGAATGATATATACCGGTCTCTGAAAACCAGTATCAAGGACCGCAGTTCCATCGACCCGTCCATTGCGGATGTGGTCGCGAACACTATGAAGGAGTGGGCGCTCGAAAAAGGCGCGACCCACTTCACCCATTGGTTCCAACCGATGACGGGCGTGACGGCGGAGAAGCATGAGTCGTTTATCAATTTTCAAGGGGACCGCAAACTCGTCCTCGAATTTTCGGGCAAGGAACTCATCAAAGGGGAACCCGACGCGTCAAGCTTCCCGACGGGCGGCGTGCGCGCCACCTTCGAGGCGCGTGGCTATACGGCGTGGGACCCGACCTCTCCCGCTTTCGTAAAGGGCAGCGTCCTCTATATACCGACGGCGTTCTGCTCCTACGGCGGTGAAGCCCTCGACAAAAAGACACCGCTGCTCCGCTCCATGCAGGCCATCGACAAACAAGGCAGCCGCATACTGAAACTGTTCGGGGACGACGGCTCGGGCATTATCGCAAACGTCGGCGCGGAGCAGGAGTACTTCCTTATCGACGAATCCGTCTACGAGCAGCGCCCCGACCTCATCTATTCGGGCCGCACGCTCTTCGGTTCCGCGCCTCCGAAAGGTCAGGACCTTGACGACCATTACTTCGGCGTTATCAAGCCGCGCGTCGTCGCGTTCATGCAGGACCTCGACGAGACGCTGTGGTCGCTCGGCATCGCGAGCAAGACGCGGCACAACGAAGTGGCGCCCGCCCAGCATGAGCTGGCGTCGGTCTACGAGAGCGCCAATACGGGCACCGACCACAATCAGCTCATTATGGAGACGCTGAAGTCAAAGGCCCCCGAACACGGCCTCGTCTGCCTGACGAACGAGAAACCTTTCGCGGGCGTCAACGGCAGCGGCAAGCACTGCAACTGGTCGATCAGCACCACAAAGGGAGAAAACCTGCTTGACCCCGGCAAGACGCCGTCCGAAAACGCGCGCTTCCTGCTCTTCCTCACGGCCGTTATCAAGGCCATCGACGAACATCAGGATGTTATGCGCCTCTCCGTCGCCACGGCCGCGAACGATCATCGCCTCGGCGTCGCCGAAGCGCCCCCGGCCATTATATCGATATTCCTCGGGGACGAACTGACGGAAGTCATCGACTCGATAAAGAGCGGCATGGACCTCGCATCCAAGGAGAGCGTCAAAATGGATATCGGCGTCGACGCCCTGCCGCAGTTCCCGAAAGATACGACGGACCGCAACCGGACTTCGCCGTTCGCGTTCACGGGCAATAAATTCGAATTCCGCATGGTCGGCTCGTCCCTCTCCATCGCGGGCCCGCTCTTCATCCTGAACACCATCGTCGCGGACGTGCTTGCGGAGTTCGCGGACCGGCTCGAAAAAGCGGATGACTTCCGCGCCGAACTTTCGGCTCTTATCAAGGAGAATCTCGAAGCCCATGACCGCATAATATTCAACGGCAACAACTATGCCGACGAATGGGTCGTGGAAGCGGAGCGGCGCGGCCTGCTGAACCTGAAAACGACGACGGACGCCCTCCCCTACTTCATTACGGACGAGAATATCGCCCTGTTCGACCGCCACGGCGTGCTGACGCCGGCGGAGACGCATTCGCGCTATGAACTGCTGCTCGAAACCTACTGCAAAGTGCTGCATATCGAAGTCCAGTCCATGCTTGAGATCGCGCATCGCGGCATCGTACCGGCCGTCATCGGCTACCAGTCCGATATTGCGAAGGCGCTCGCGAAGAAAACGCGCCTCTCCGAGAAGGTTGGCGTGGCTTTCGGCGCCAAACTCGAAACGGGGTTGCTCGCAAAAATCTCCGCGCTCGCGGACGAGCTCGACGAGGACATCGCGGCGCTTGAGGCCGCGGTTGCGGGCGTCGATGAGGATGCCGATACGCTTACCGTCGCGAAATACTATAGCACGGCAATCATCGGCGCTATGGAGAAGCTCCGCGCCACGGCCGACACGCTGGAATCCCTCGTGGATGAAGAATATTGGCCGCTGCCGAGCTATGGGGAGATACTCTATAGTGTGAAGTAAAGATGTGCGCCTTGCTCACGGCGAAACATTTCGGGATTTCATATTTTGCCTTTGTCACTAGGATAGCCTAAAGGGACGGATTTCGCTCCGTTCCTTTTTTTATGCCTCTGTTTTTTAAAAACTTTATATTTTTCTAAAAATTTTCGAATTTATACTTGACAAAATTGGTCGAGTATAATATTGTGAAAGCAAAGAGGAGGTAGACCGATGATAATTACGAGAGAACTGGATTATGCTATCAGGGTATTGCGCAGCCTGGAGAACGGCAAGAAGAAAGCCACTCCCGATATTTGTCGTGAAGAAGACCTCCCTCTGCACTTCGTTTACCGGATAGTAAAGAAGTTGGATTGCGCAGGAATGGTAGACATATCGCGCGGCAAAGACGGCGGCGTTCTGCTCGCGTGCGATCTCGCAACGCTCACCGTTCACGACCTTATGACGGCCTTAGACGGCCGCGTGTACGTAAACGCGTGCCTGCAGCCCGGGTACGTCTGTGAATACCGGCGGACCCACAACGGCAAATGCGGCGCGCACAACCACATGATGTCTTTGCAAAACGATATGGACAATTTGCTGCGCAGCAGGTCTATCCGCGAACTCATCGCGGATGATTAAATAGGGAACATTGATTGATTCCGTTCGTCAGATGGGCCGATGGATTTTTTGCCTGACATAGGCAAAAACCGCAGGAATACTGGTGGTATTTTGAGGATTTTTGCCGAAGGCAGGCGGAAAATCGGCGGCTCAGATGCATGGACAGGAATTAATCAACGTTCCCGTAAACAAAAAGGAGGCGATTATATGTTGTATAGAACAACAAACGAACACGAGGCATTCCGCGCCAAGGTACGCGAATTTGCCGAAACGGAGATCAAGCCGCTTACCTTCCTGCTCGATAAGGAAAACGGGTTTCCCGATGAGCAGGTACGGACCATGGGAGGTTTCGGATGGCTCGGCATTCCCTTCCCCGCCGAGTACGGCGGCATGGGGCTCGACTATATCAGCTACGCGATAGCGGTCGAAGAGCTTGCGCGCGTCGACGGCGGCGCGGGGGTCATACTCTCCGCCCATACCTCTCTCGGCGCATGGCCCATCTTTGCCTACGGTACCGAAGAACAGAAACAGAAATACCTCGTGCCGCTCGCAAAGGGCGAAAAGCTCGGCGCGTTCGGACTGACCGAGCCCAACGCGGGATCCGACGCGGGCGGGACGGAAACGACGGCCGTACCCGAGGGCGATTATTATCTGCTGAACGGCGGCAAGATATTCATCACGAACGCGGACAAGGCCGAGACCTATGTCGTGTTCGCGTCCACCTCGCCGGAACTCGGTACGCGCGGCATCAG
Organism: Eubacteriales Family XIII. Incertae Sedis bacterium; assembly: GCA_031281765.1. Taxonomy (GTDB): domain Bacteria; phylum Bacillota; class Clostridia; order Peptostreptococcales; family Anaerovoracaceae; genus JAITEX01. Next base: position 4,461 of record JAITEX010000042.1, read on the forward strand.
CGCGTTCATCATCGAAAAAGGCTGGAAAGGCTTCACCTTCGGGGACCATTATGACAAGATGGGCATCCGGAGTTCATCGACGGCCGAGCTGATATTCAATGATGTGAAGGTGCCGAAGGAGAACCTGCTCGGCCGCGAGGGCGAGGGGTTCCGCATCGCAATGGCGACCCTCGACGGCGGACGCATCGGTATTGCGGCCCAGGCGCTCGGCATTCAGCAGGGCGCGTACGAAGCTGCGCTTGAATACGCGAAGGAACGCGTGCAGTTCGGCAAACCGATAGCTTTCCAGCAGTCGATCAGCTTCAAACTGGCTGATATGGCGACAAAGATTCGCTCGGGGCGCCTGCTCGTATACTCCTCCGCTTCCCTGAAAGACGAACATCTGCCCTACGGCATGGAATCCGCCATGGCAAAGCAGTTCGTTTCGGAAAGAGGCCTTGAGATAGTCAACGACGCCCTGCAGATATTCGGCGGGAACGGCTACCTGAAAGGCATGGATGTGGAACGTTTCTACCGTGACGCCAAAATCTGTACCATATACGAGGGCACGAGCGAAATACAGCGCATCGTCATAGCGTCGCATATTATCGGAAAGCCGCCGAAGGAAAGCGCTATCGCTGCGGCGAAAGCCGGAGCGGTCACGGGCGAGCGCAAAAAGGAACTCTTTAAGGACGGCACTGCGCAGGAAAAAGTGGACGCGCTCGTCGCCGCTCTCGAAAAGGACGGCTACGATTTCTCGGTCGGCATCGACATCAATACGCCCATTATCGACGCGGAGCGCGTCGTCAGCATGGGCAAGGGTATCGGCGAGCAGAAGAACGTGAAGCTCATCGAAAACTTGGCAAAGGCAGCGGGGGCGGCCATCGGCTCGTCGCGTCCCGTAGCGGAAACCCTGAAATACCTGCCGATAAACCGCTATGTCGGTATGTCCGGGCAGAAATTCTCAGGCAACCTCTATATCGCGGTCGGCATCTCCGGCGCCGGTCAGCATCTGAAGGGTATCAAGAACGCGTCCACCATCGTGGCCATCAACAGCAACGCGGGCGCGCCGATATTCAAGAATTGCGACTACGGCATCGTCGGCGACCTCTTTGAGATCGCGCCGCTGCTCACGAAGGCCCTCGGCCTCGAAGAGAAGAAACCCGCGCCGCCCATGAAGAAAGTGCGCCGTTCCACGCCGAAGAAACTGCCGCCCGTCTGGAAACAGCATATCTGCAACGGCTGCGGTTACGAGTATATACCGGACCTCGGCGACCCGGAAAACGGCGTGATGCCCGGTACGCTCTTTGAGAATCTGCCGGACTCATGGATTTGCCCCGAATGCGGCGAAGCCATCGACCAGTTTATCGAAGTGTAACTAAGGAGGTAAGAACATGCATAGCGTAAGATTAGTAACAGACAACCTGTATTGGGTCGGAGCCAACGAGCATCGTCTCGACCTCTTTGAGAACATCCACCCGCTGAACGGCATAGGCGTATCCTACAACTCCTATCTGCTGCTCGACAAGAAGACCGTCCTGTTCGACACGGTGGATTGGGCCGTCTGCCGGCAGTACCTTGAAAATATCGATTTTGTACTCGGTGACCGGCCGCTCGATTATCTCGTTATCAATCACCTCGAGCCCGACCACGCGGCGTCGATAGAGGAGGTGCTTATCCGGCACCCCGAAACGACGGTGATTTCGAACGAAAAAGCCTTCATGCAGATGCGGCAGTTCGGGTTCTCAGACATTATCGACGGACGCACCGACGAAGTCCTCGAAGGCGATACGCGTAATTTCGGCGACCATACCGTCGCATGGGTATTCGCGCCGATGGTGCACTGGCCCGAAGCGATGGTGGCGCTCGATGTCACAAACGGCGTCCTCTTTTCGGCCGACGGTTTCGGCTCCTTTATCGCGCTCGACGGCGTCCTCTTCGCCGACGAAGTGGATTTCGACCGCGACTGGCTCGATGAAGCGCGGCGGTATCTGACGAATATCGTCGGAAAATACGGCCCGCACATTCAGGCATTACTCGCGAAAGCGGGCCCGCTGCTGCCGCAGGTCAAATACATCTGCCCGCTGCACGGCCCCGTCTGGAGAAAGGACTTCGGTTATATTATCGGGAAATATGACAAGTGGAGCCGCTATGAGCCCGAGGAAAACGGCGTGCTCATCATCTACGCGTCTATGTACGGCAACACGGAAAGCGCGGCGGTCGCCCTCGCGGCAAAGCTTAGGGAGCGCGGCGTCAAGGATGTGAAGGTGCGCGACGTGTCGAACACACACGTGTCCTGGCTCATCTCCGAAACGTTCAAGTACAGCCATGTGGTGCTCGCGTCAGTGACCTACAACCTCGGCATCTATCCACTCATACACAACTATCTGATGGA
>JAITEX010000045.1 GCA_031281765.1 Eubacteriales Family XIII. Incertae Sedis bacterium
TATGCAGGCCGTAGACCTTTTTGATGAGGTTTTTGTGGAGTGCGGCGGCGGCCGCGCCGGCGGAGCCGGCGCGCGCATATCGGTAGATATGCGCCCGGCCGGGGCCGTGATTCCGGAGACGGACAATCTCGCGTACAAGGCAGCCGTGCTGATGGCGGAACATTTTGCCCCGGCCGGGGCCGCCGCGCCCCCGGACCTGCGCATCCTTATCCACAAGAATATCCCCCTGTCCGCGGGCCTTGCGGGCGGCTCGTCCGACGCGGCAGCCGTCATGCTTGCGCTTGCGGGGCAATGGGACATAGACGCGGACCTTGCGCGGTTGTGCGCGCTCTCAACGGAAATCGGCGCCGACGTCCCGTTCTGCCTTGCCGCGAACGCGAAAATCAACGGGAGCCGGTACGCGCCGGATCCCACGGCCACATCGACAGCGCTTGCGGAGGGTATCGGCGACCTACTGACGCCGCTGCCCGCGCCGCCTGGCGCCCTTATCATCCTGAACCCGGACCTGGCGCTGTCAACACCGCATATATACGAGGTATACGATGACGCGCCCGAAAAAGCTGCGCGCCCGGATACGGACGGGTTTCTGCGCGAGTTGAGAGGCGACGGGCTGTCAAAGGCCGCGCCTGCCATCGACGCCTTTATGGTGAACGCGCTTGAGTATGCTGCGGCAAGCGAAAGCCCCGAAACGGCGCGCCTGCTTGCTGGGGTGAAGAGTACGCTGCCCTGCGCGGCGGTATTTCTCAGCGGAAGCGGCCCGTCCGTCGCCGCCTATTTCCCGAAACGCGCCGAAGCCGAAGAAGCGCTGCCTCTTGCACGGGAACGTTTCGAGAAAAACGGCGTAAAAGTATTCTTCGCCCCTATCCTTTAATGGTATAATTAATTTACTATGAAAAAAGTTGCGGTTCTCTTCGGAGGCAGATCTCAGGAACACGAAATATCGATACTGTCCGCATCGGCCGTCATAGGCGCGCTGAATGCCGCAGGCTTTGAACCCGTACCGATAGGCATCGGAAAGCGCGGCGATTGGTATCATATTATAAGCGATATGGACGGAATCGTATCGCTTGACGACAAACGCTTCAGGGCGCTTATACCGAATGACGGAAACGAGGCAAGCGAAGGCGCCACGCGCATCGAGCCATACGAATTGACCCGTCTCGCGGATTTCGCCTTCCCCGTCCTGCATGGGCCGTACGGTGAGGATGGTACGGTTCAGGGCTTGTTTGAGATGTTCGGAATGCCCTATGCGGGCTGTGGCGTTGCGGCTTCCGCGATAGCCATGGACAAAATATTTTCGAAGGAGCTGCTTATCAGAGCGGGCTTGCCCGTTTGCGGACATACGGCGGCCTATGCAAAAGATTTTGCCGCCCGCCGGGAGCAGGAGCTATGCAGGATAGAAACGGAGCTTGGTTATCCGGTGTTCGTGAAACCCGCAAACATGGGCTCAAGCGTCGGCGTCGGCCGCGCCACAGACAGGGCGGGGCTTGCGGCAGCCATAGACGAAGCGCTGAAATACGACAGCAGGATACTTATCGAGACCGAAGTGAAAGGCAGGGAACTTGAAACCGCCATACTCGGAAACGACGACCTGCAACCGGGAGCGGTCGGCGAAATCGTAACGGAGAGCGAATTCTACGATTACGATACGAAGTACAGAGGATCCGGCGCCCGGCTCGATATTCCCGCCGATATACCGGAACGGGTGCGGGATGAGATAAGGGGGCTTGCGTGCGCCGCGTTCCGGACGCTCGGTGGGTCGGGCTTCTCGCGCGTTGATTTTTTCCTCGAAGAGGGGACGGAAAAAGTATATATAAATGAAATGAATACGATTCCGGGGTTTACGCGGTACAGCATGTTTCCGCTCTTGTGGGAAGCGAACGGCGTGGACTTCGCGGAATTAGTCGAAAGGATAGTGGGACTCGGATATGAAAGACATTATGCTAAAAATCATCGGTAATCCGGTCAGCCCGTCCGGAGAGCCGCCACAGGACGAGGAAATCGTTGAACTCGTGACAGAGGGGCGCTTCTATCAGCGCGGCGATTCGGTATATCTCGATTATGAAGAGAGCGATTTTTCCGGTATGAAGGGATGCACGACAAGCCTGAAGATTACGGGGAATAAAATTCGTATGCAGCGGTACGACGGCGACATCGGCATTGAGACGGCCATCGAGTTTGAAAAGGGCAAACGGTTTACCGGGCTTTACGATACGCCTTTCGGCTCCGTCGAAATGGAAGTCCTCACAAACGACATCAGAAACGACATCACGCAGGTTGGCGAAGGCTCGCTCGATATAGACTACTGTATCAGTCTGAAGGGATTGTCAGAGGGGCGCAGCAAACTGAGCGTCGAGATCATCTAACCTATGCGAAAAAAAATAAAATTAGACTATAAAGGGCTGCGGCTTTTTATTGTGTGCGCGGCGTTCGTCGGCATTTCAATAGGTTTCAGCCACCAACTCCTGCCGAACTATTTCAAGGACGCCTATGACGCGACAGCGGCGGAGCGCGGTTTCGTGGAATTTCCGCGTGAATTGCCCGGACTGCTCGCCATGTTCGTGATGGCGGCGCTCGCCTCGATCAACGACGTGCGCAAAGCCGTCATCGCGCAGGTCCTCGGCGCCGCGGGCATGCTTGCCCTCGGGTTGTTACACCCGCATTTCGCCATCATGAGCCTGTTTCTTTTCGTATTTTCGATGGGGCAGCATATGTTCCTGCCGTTGCAGGACAGTCTTGCCCTGCAGATCAGCCACGGGGAAAACGCGGGCGCAATCCTCGGCTATGTGAACAGCGTCCGCATGGCGACCTTGGTGCTTTCCGGCATTATTACTTTTGCCGGGTTCCGCTGGGGATGGTTCACTTTTGAGACGCCGGTGTTCGTCTTTCTTATCAGCGCGGCCGCCTTTGTTGCGGCGGGCATCCTGCTGTTTATCCTCGACCGCCGCGTCAAGCTCGAACCGCCGCGCGCGGAAACAGATAAACCCAAACAGCGCTGGGTCTTCCGCAAGGCCTACGCGCGCTTCTATTTCATCTGCGCCGTGTTCGGCGGCAGGAAGCAAATCATGGTGGTATTCAGCCCGTGGGTACTGATAGACCTGCTCGGCTTCAAGGCGGACACGATGTCCATATTGCTCGTGATAGGCGCCTTTATCGGCGTGTTCTTCATACCGCTCGTCGGAAGGATGTGTGACAGGCTCGGTATCAAAAAGGTCCTCATGTTCGAGTCCGCGGTATTTTTCTTCGTCTATGTCGCTTACGGATTTTTGAGTAAATGGGTCAGTGAAAACGAAATCGTGTTGACGGGCATCGGCATGATGGCCGTCTACCTGCTCTTTATCGTGGACCGCATGGCGGAACAGTTTTACTTGACGCGCGCCATCTATATCCGGAGCATAGCGGTAGACCCGTCCGACGTCACGCCGACGCTGACGCTCGGCATGGCCATAGATCACGTAGTCGCCATCGGGGGCTCCGCCGTTTGCGGCCTTATCTGGCAGCACTTCGGGCCCGAATACGTCTTTCTCATTGCCGGCGTTCTTGCCATCATGAATTTTGTCGCCGCCGCGGGCATTAAGACGAAGAAAATGGTATAATCAATAAGGCGCGTGAGCGCCGGACCTGCGGATGTAGTTCAATGGCAGAACATCAGCTTCCCAAGCTGAGAGCGGGAGTTCGATTCTCCTCATCCGCTCCAAATCTTACCGCGCGTCCATCCAACCGGCGACGTCCTCATAGACTTCGGTCTTGTTGCGCTCGTTCAGCATCTCATGGCGGCCGCCCGGATAGAGCTTCAGCGTTATGTCGCGCTGTCCGGATTCGGCCAAGCGGCGGTAGACGGTTTCCACGCCCTTGCCATAATCGCCGACGGGATCCTCGCCTCCCGCAAAGAGGTAGAGCGGCAGTTCGTTCGGCACCTTACCCGCCCAATCTTTTTTGTTGATTTCCCCCATGAGGCTGAACAGATCGTTGAATCCGGCGGCGGTAAAAGAAAAACCGCAGTATTCGTCGTTCGCGTAATCAATGCAGACATCGTCCACGGTTGAAAGCCACGCGCAGGAATTGACGGGGTTTTCGATGTTCTTCGTATAAGCGCCAAACGCTATCGCGGTCAAAAGCCGCCCATCCGACTTCGGCCCCTTGATTTTCTTTTGGAGAGCCGAAAGCAATAGCCCCATACCGAGCAACGGATTCGGCCCCGCAGTGCCGGACAGTACGCAGCCCGCCAAATCTTTGCCGTAGAGCGTAATATACTTGCGCGCGAGAAAGGAACCCATGCTGTGCCCGATCAGGAATACCGGAAGCCCCGGATGCTCGCCCGCCGCGTATTCCGTCAGCGAGCGCATATCAGAAACCACATAGTCCATGCCGTTTTTCTCCGCAAAGTAGCCGGGCGTTTCCGCGTGCGGTCCGTGCCCCGCGTGCTCGTTCATATACACGCTGTAACCGCGCCCCGCGAGAAACCGTGCGAAGCCGTCATAGCGCGGCGGGTACTCGGCCATACCGTGCGCTATCTGCACCACCGCTTTCGGCTCGGCGTCCTCCCATTTAAAAGACCTGATGTCCTCGCGCCCGCTGCTTGCGGGACGCATCCATTCGGTTTGCTGTATCATATCGCGCCTCCCTACATTTCACTATAAATATTATTATATACCTCTGGAAATCCGTCCGCGCGTATGATAAAATATCTTCTGCGCGACATAACGCGAGAAACGCTTTATCCGGCGCCTCGCATACACATCGCATAATACGGCACGCTACCGTGGCTCAATGGTAGAGCAGCGCATTCGTAATGCGCAGGTTGTCAGTTCGATTCTGACCGGTAGCTCCAAATACCCCGGAATATCAATGCTTCCGGGGTATTGTATTTTTTTTTGCGGGAGGGTTGACGGGGTGTGGGAAACCCGGCTTGCGATAGAGCGGCGGTGTGATATAATAATATCTCATATATTAATAACTAATATTAATAAGCGGCAAGGGGCACGCCCGACGAGCCGCCAGTCGCTTGTTCGGAAGCAACAAGGTGTTTATAGGAGGAAAGAATAATAATGAGTAAGATATCAAATTTAAAACAGGACAAATACGGCCTGAAAACTATATTTCATGTAGTGATGGGGCTGAT
>JAITEX010000119.1 GCA_031281765.1 Eubacteriales Family XIII. Incertae Sedis bacterium
GCATTATTACGCGAAGTCCCCTGTGGAAAAAGCCGAGGGCATCTATCCGCAAGCAGCGTATCAGGGCGACCTTGTGCGCAGACCCGTCGTCATCGAAACCGATGAGGCGAAAGCCGACAGAGTCGGCGCGGCTATAAAAAAGAGAATATCCGCCCATGATTTGCGCCGCGTCTATTACGCGTTTCATACGGAGACGCCCGAAAAAGAAATGCTGTTGCTGCGGTATATCCGCCTCGGCTTCCGGCGCGGCGCGGCCACCTATCTCCTGTACGGCGACCCGACCGTGTGCGCGGTGCGGAAAGCCGAGCAAAGGCTCGGCAATGAGGTCCACCGCCTCTGCGGGCTCATACGGTTTTCGGTCGTGAACGATAGCATACTGTACGCGGCGGTAGAACCGGACAATGACGTGCTTGAATTTCTCGCGCCCCATTTCTCGGACCGGTTCCATGCGGACCCCTTTATTATTCATGACCGGAAAAGAAAAAAGGCCCTCGCATGCGCGCGCCGGGAATGGTATATTACGGATTTTGACGATGCCGGGCTGTTTGAGAAAGCCGGGGACGAGGATGCGGTGCGCGCGCTCTGGCGCGGGTATTTCGACGCGATGGCCATACGTGAACGTACGAACCCGAAATGCCAGCGGAATTTCATGCCGGTGCGTTACTGGAAGCATATTACCGAGGTGCAGGCTGTGGCCGGCGGAATGCCGGATGGATTTTAAAGTGCGGTCCGGGCGGGAGAAGCGGAGGGACGGATATAGTTTTGCAGGTGAAAATAGGTTTCGAGTATCAGTTTCAGGCAGAGCCCGTTCTGGCGCTCCTTATCTCCGGCGGTGATGTCGCGGCAGTCATACGCGCCGAACCGCTCGCAGAACCAATCCATAAACTCGTCCTGCCATACGCTCGTCGCTTTTTGCGTATCACAGACGTGGAGAGCCGCTATGGCGCCCGCGAGCGAACCGCAAATCTCACCCCTGCCCATGCCGGAGCAAAAACCTGTCATCGCGACAATCAAATCCTCGTTTTCTTTGCCGAGGTCTTCGAGCGACAATGACATTATTGCCTGGCTGCAGCAGTGGCCTTTCATCTTTTCTTTGCATATTCTTTCTGTTTGTTCGTTCTGGTTCATGTTCATGTTATATCCGCTTATTTGTTTATCCTCTACTATATATATACCCGTTTTTTCGCGTTTTAAACATTATGAGAATATTGAATTTTCCTATTTCACTCTCGACCACTCGGCGATGAACCAGTCGTCGAGTTTTGACAGGGATTTTAGCAGGACGGCTTTCTCCTCCGGGGTCAGCGTACCGATAGCCGCATTCACCATATTACGGTGAAATTCCTCGTGAATGCGGAACTCCTCGCAGCCAGCGTCCGTCAGGTGCAGCTTGACGATGCGCCGGTCCTTCGCGTCGCGTTCCCGCTTCACAAATCCCTTTGCCTCGAGTTTGTTCATAGCTGTCGTCAGGGCGCCGACACTGATTTTCAGGCCCCGCGCCACCTGCGTCATCGTGCGGGGCTTTCCTTCGCCGATTTCGCGGAGTACGTGGAGTTCCGAGATGGAGAGCATATGCTTTGATTCTTCCGCAATGGCCTTCTCCTCGATTTTGAATGTCGTAATAAACAGACGCGCTAATATTTCGTCTACCGTCTTTTCGTCCGTATGATTCGCCTGGTCTTCCGGATAGTTCATAGCCTCACGTTCACATTGCCCCTATTTTGCCTGCCACGCGGGCGGGCGCTTCTCGAGGAAGGCCGTCATGCCTTCGACCCGATCCTCGCTGCCGAACACGATGGACATGGCCTCTGCTTCGAAGGCTACGGCTGTGCGCAGGTCCGCCTCGTAGCCGGTGTTTATCGCAACCTTCGCCATGCGGATGGCGAGCGGCGCCTTCTTCAGGATTTCCCGCACAAATTCCTCCGCGCGTTCGAGCAGTTCTTCATGCGGATAAACCTTTTCGACAAGCCCGATGGAAAGCGCCTCATCCGCGCCTATCGTGCCGCCGCCGAATATCAGATATTTTGCCATGCCCTTGCCGGCAAGCCGCGCCAAACGCTGCGTACCGCCGAAACCCGGAATAATGCCGAGCCCCACTTCGGGCTGCCCGAATTTCGCCTTTTCCGACGCGAACCGGATATCGCAGGCCATGGCGAGTTCCATCCCGCCGCCGAGCGCAAAGCCGTTGACTGCGGCGATAACGGGTTTTTCGAGATCCTCTATCGTCTGGAAAGCGGCCTGCCCTTTTTTCATAAACGCGCGCCCCTCTACGGCTGAAAGCCTGCTCATATGCGCGATGTCGGCGCCGGCCACGAAGGAGCGGCCCTCGCCCGTCAAAATCACGGCGCCCACTTCATCGTCGTCGGCGATAGCCCTCATGACGCTCGCGATGTCGCGCAGCATATCCGCGTTCAGCGCGTTCAGCGCCTCCGGCCGGTGCGTCCGCACGATGATGTATCCGTCCTTTTTCTCCGTCAGGAGCGTTTCATAGTCTCTGTATTCTGCCATACTGTCACCTCATACCACAATTTACTTCTGAATAATAGCTTACCACATTTACCGCGGTTTTCCCGCGGGATCGAGCGGGATGCAGCGCGGAATTTCTTTGTATAATGTCGCCTCGAGCGGCGTTCCCGTATAGACCGAAATGACCGCCCTGATAGGCCCCGCGTGTGTAACGACAATAATATCGCGCGCTCCCGTTTCGGCCGCAAACAGCCTGCGCAGCGTGCGCAGTACGCGATACCGCATATCATAATAATTCTCGCCGCCGCTTTCTTTCCACGTGAGCAGGTTTTCGCCGCGCCGCTCGTACGCGTCGGGAAACTCCGTTTTGATGTCATCTATCAGGCGGCCGTCCCACGCGCCGAGGTCCATCTCCCGCAGTCCCGCAACACAGGGGGACGGTTCCTCTGTGCGATTTTGTATACAATTTGACACAAAGGAACCGTCCCCTCGTGTTACTCGTGTTAATCGGTCTGCGATGATGCGCGCGGTTTCCGCGGCCCGCGAAAGGTCGCTCGACACGATGCGCGCATTCCGGCTGACGCCGAGTTCGAGCAGGCGCCGCGCGGCGGCCTCCGCTTCCGCCCGCCCCGTTTCCGAAAGCGGCGCGTCCGTCTGGCCGAGAAATATCTTGCCCGAGTGCTGCCGTATCTCGCCGTGGCGCACGAAGATGGGGCGTCCGGCTCTGTCAAATAAGTCCCTTGACAATCCCGGCCCGTCGTCTTTCGCGAGCAACAGCAGGTCCTCGTAGTCCGCCGGCGTGTCCATGTCGAGTACCGCGCCCTCGTCACCGGTTTCGACAGGAACCACTTGTGCGCCGGCCGCGGCCAACGCGCCTTTCAACCCGCCGGCCGGAAAGCGAGCCAAAAATGAACCGTCCCCTTTTTGGCCCGGCCCGTCGTAGGCAATGATGGAGGGAATAAGCTCTGCGGGAATCAGTAGCGGGTGGCCCTTTTTGCCCAAAAACGCAGGGCAGTAGAGGGGAGGGAACCGGGACGCCGGGCCTCCGCGCGCGTCGCCCTGAACTTTGCCTTTGGCCGCACCGTCCGCCGCGGCAATCAGCGACGCAACTGTTTTGCTTGACACGAGCGGCGTGTCGACCGGGAAGATCAGCGCGCCGTTCCCCGCCGCATTCTTCACAAGCGCCGCAAGCCCCGCCCGAACGGACGAAAACATTCCGTCAGCGTACGCTTCGTTGTATACCGTATGGAGAGAGAAAGGGGGCGGGGCAAAACCGTCACCCCGCTTCGCGGCGCCGGAACTATAGCGGCTGATAGCATCTTCTACCGCCGCGCGTTCATGCCCCGTCACCACGATGACATCCCGCACGCCCGCGGCCCGTATGCTGTCAAGAAGCCGGTACAGCGCAGGCTTCCCGTCCACGTCAAGCAGGGCTTTGAACGCGCCCATGCGCGACGAATAGCCCGCCGCGAGAATTACCGCTGTATAGATATTGTTATGCGCAGTTTCCATATTCCGATTTTACCATATGTGTGGCAATGTTATTATATGGCCACCATCAACGAATCAATTGACTTCAAAAACGAAATCTGATATAATGAATTCAATAACGAAGTCAAAGGAGCCGGTGAGAAGTGAAACTGAAAACGAAAATAAATGATGCGTATACATTAGGGCAGGTCCTGCAGCAAGGCCGTCTTCTACGCGGTGTCAGTCAGCGGGAAATGGCGAAGCTGCTTGGTACAGGCCAAAAGTGGGTCTGGGAAATGGAACAGGGAAAACAAGGGCTTCTTATGAACAGGTTATTCCGAATGCTTGAAGAGACCGGAGTTACCCTTTACGCCGAATTCGAAACAGAGGCATAAGGATGCGCATATGAATGAACTAACGGTAGAATTATACGGGAATAAAATCGGCTGCTTGATTCCGTATGCTCAAAAGTTTGACTTCAAGACCGATTTAGATGTATTTGAACATTATTCGCTCTTTTCACACGTTTTGAGTTTATCCGTGCCGCTCACTCCCGCTTATGCCTCGGCGCATCGAACACGCCGGTGGAATTTTTTCGCTGAAATACTTCCAGAAGGACGCAATCTGTCATGGCTTGCACAGATGGCAAGGGTCGGGATGGATGAAGTTTATGAATTATTGAAGCGTTTCGGAAAAGATATTGCCGGGGCTTTAACCATCTATGACCCGAATGAGGAAACCGCTTTCCACAGTCCCTCCGTTGAAAAATTGGACGCGATGGCAGTCCGTAGTCTACTCCAAAATACCGCGGCTGAGCCTCTTGCGAATTCACCGCTATCCGGGAAAACTTCGTTGGGGGGCGTGCAGCCGAAAATTGTACTCGCAAGAATCAACAGGTCTTGGCATAGAGTACATAACGGGTATCCGTCTACGCATATACTTAAACCTATTATGCCGGAATACCCCTCACTGGTTTTCGATGAAGCATTCTGCATGGATATTGCTCGCGTTGCCGGCCTTACTTCTCATCCTGTTTGGATAGAGGATTTTTCCGGCGTGACAGCATTGGTTATAGAACGTTATGACCGAGATGAAGCCGTTCCGGAAAGACGGATTCATCAGGAGGATTTCAATCAGGCGCTTGGTGCGAGAGGGGATGAAAAATATCAAGAACACGGAGGCAAGGTGTCGTATAAGCGAATTGCAGAAATGCTTGGAAGGTTTGGTTCGGAAGATGACGTTACCGGTTTAGCGGCTCAGATGATATTTGCTGTTTGTATCGGCAACCTCGATATGCACGCAAAAAATATCAGCATATCACATTATCCCGATGAAACTATTAGCATAGCTCCCGCTTATGATTGTGTGCCGCTTCGCCATCAGGGTACCGACGGGCGTATGGCGCTCAGTATCGGCGGCGAATATCTGCACGCAAATCTGTCGAAAGAATTAATTGTTTCAGAAATATTGTCATGGAAGAATGCCGCATTTCCCGATAAAACCGTAGCAGATGGTTTTGTGAATGAATGGCTTGAACGGATTGGCGTTGCCGCAGAGAATGTCGATGAAATTTTCGGCATGTATCCCGATCTACGTCCTGACATCAATCGTTTTATGGACTGTCTGTTAAAAGGAAAACGAATCGGGTAATTCCTATCAAGACCGGATAGCGCGCTTGTGTAGGAATCTAGTAATATATCATGCGGTTGCCGCCGATGCTGTCCGTGATGGATTCGTCGATCCACGCGATAGCGCCGGGAAGGTCGCGGTCGCGGATATAGGTCCAGAGTTTGTAGTTGTTTTCGTAGAGGGCTTCGATGCCGTACAGCGTGCAGAAGCGCTGCCACAGCGTGTAGACAGGGACTTTGAAAGAAGTGAAGATGAGCGGTATCAGCGTATTTCCGGAGCGTACGGCGAGTTCGTGTTGGAAAGCGAAGGCGGCGTCGGCCGCCTCGGAACCGGACGTTGCCGTTCGTATGCTCTCGATGTTTTGCCGCAGGGATTCTATCTCCTCATCGGTGATGTGCGGAATCAAAAGCTGTACGGCGAGGGTGTCGAGCGCGATGCGCACCTCGAGGATCGAGCGTATCTCCGCGTCGCGGAAGCGCCCGCCGTTATAATTCATAATGGAGATGAGCGTCTCCATATTGCCTTCCTTACGATAATCCGCGACAAAGGCGCCGACTCTCGGTTTGACCGTGAGAAACCCCTTCCGTTCCAGGTCCGAAATGCCGCCGTTTATAACGGAGCGGCTCACCTGCATGGACTGGGCAAGGTCCCGTTCCGGGGGCAGTTGCTCGCCCACGGACAGTTTGCCGGACAGTATCATTTCCACCAATTGCTGCACAAACAGTTCGCGCAGCGACGGCGACGCCAATTTCGGGAATTTCATGCGCATATCCTCCTTACCCCGCGATCGATCGCTGGTACAACCAGAAACCAGATTCTCTTTTTATTCTACACCACTTATCCGTCAACGGCAAGCGCGCGCGACGCTTATTTTTCGATTTTTGTATGAAATTCAAAGAATATATTGACATCGCGCCGCTATCGTGATATGTTTTGGGTACAGTCATATCTTGTTGGTTTATTGGTATGACCATAAATGTAATAGGGAGGATATCGGAACAGGAGGTAGTGTATGTTCAGTTTCAATTATGAGGCGGGAGCAACTACGTTCAGCACGTGGATGATGTGGATACTCGTATTCGCGCTGCTGTTCGGTTTGAACGAGGTTTCCCGTAGATTCAAATGGTGTGGATTTTTCTGTTTTCTTATTTTGCCGCTTTTTCTGTCGGCGCTCTGGTTCTCGGTGATGAAGGATACCACGTATACCGACTGGTTTCATCTCGCGAAAGTCTATTCGTCCACGGCGGGCTGTTTAGGATTCTGGTGCATCCGCCATATCAAAGGTAAAAACAAGCTTACGGGAGAGCCATGGAGATTGGCCGACAAGAAATGGGCGCTCTGCTTCCCGCCGCTTATTCTCGCCATCAATATCCTTGAGGCGGTGATACGGGATATTCAGGTGGGATTGGAGTACACCGGCGGCGGAATATTAGCCGACGAGCATATGTACGTACTCGGCGGTTCATGGAACTACATGAACGCCGCCGCGGGCATTTTGAATATCATCACGATTACGGGGTGGTTCGGGATTTGCCTCCGGAAGAAAACCAAAGGGGACGGTAGCCGCGATATGCTGTGGCCCGATATGCTGTGGTTTTGGATCATCCCCTATGACCTGTGGAATTTCGCCTACACCTACAATTGCCTGCCGGGCCATTCGTGGTACTGCGGGTTCGCGCTTCTTCTGGCGCCCACGCTCTGCGCGTTTACCACGGGCAAAGGCGCCTGGCTGCAACACCGGGCGCATACCCTTGCGCTCTGGTGCATGTTCGCCCAGACCTTCCCGGCCTTTATCGATGAGGGGAAATTCGCGGTGGCTTCGTCCTACAGCCCGACGGCGCTGTTCATCGTCAGTTTGCTCGCCTTGTTGTCCAATATCGCCATCTTTGCGTTCATGCTCTATCGCATCGCGAAGACGAAGAAGAACCCGTACAAAGGGGAACTGTACAGCGACCTCGCAGTATTCAAGAAAATACGCGCGCTCGGCGACCCCCGGCTCGGTGAATCGTCATGACGCAGGCGGTCAAGGAGAGGGTCCTCGATCTCGCCAACCATATCGGCGGAAAGAAGCGCGGCTCCAAGGGCGAAATCAAGGCCACGGACCCGGAATATCTGATTTTGGAGCCCGTCGTTACGGACGATATGGCGGAAGTCGCCCTGCATATGGAGCTGCGGAAAAAGATTACGGCCGCCGAACTTGCCGGCAAATGCGGCAAGCCCGAGGAGGAAGTCTACCGCCTGCTGATGGATCTTGCGGACGCGGGCGTCTGCTTTGTCAATGAAATAAACGGCGTCGATACCTTCTGGTATGACGTCTGGGTGCCGGGCATCATGGAAATGATGGTCGCGAACAAGAAGAATGTCGCGAAATACCCTCAAATCGCGGAGGCGTTTGAAGCCTACGGGCGCGTACGGGGGCCGCGGACAACCGGGAATTTCCCCGTTGGCGTCGGCCTTATGCGCGTGATTCCCATTGAGCAGGCGATAATGGGCGAGACGCGGCGCGCGTCCTATGAAGAAGTGTCAAAATATTTGAATGACAATGATATTTTTACGGTTTCCGATTGTTCCTGCCGCACCGCCCGTGAGGTGATGGGCGAGGGCTGCGGGCACCTGAAAGAGGATATGTGCATTCAGATGGGGCACGCCGCCGAATATTATATCCGCACCGGCAGAGGGCGGCAAATCACGCGGGAGGAAGCCTTCGAAATCATTCGCAGGGCCGAGGAAAACGGCCTGATGCATCAGATCCCGAATTTGGACGGCTCCGGCAAGACGCACGCCATCTGCAACTGCTGCGGCTGTTCGTGCCTGTCCCTGCGCACGGCGGAGATGTTTATCAACGCTGACATGGTCCGCTCCAATTACGTCTCAAGCGTCGACAGGGAGAAATGCACCGCCTGCGGGGAATGCGTCAAGCACTGCCCCGTCAATGCCCTGCAGCTCGGGCAGAAGATTTGTTCGTCCCTGCCCGTAACGGAGGAGATAGTCCGCAAGGAGACGCCCCGGAATACCGAATGGGGCGTCGAAAGGTGGAACCCCGACTACCGCGTCAACCGCAAGAATGTGGTCGATACGGGAACGGGACCGTGCAAAACGGCCTGCCCCGCCCATATCGCCGTCCAGGGCTATATCAAGATGGCGTCTCAGGGCAAATACGCGGAAGCATTGGAATTGATTAAATTAGAGAACCCCTTCCCCGCGGTCTGCGGGCGCATCTGCCCCCGTGACTGCGAATCGGAATGCACACGCGGCGATATTGATGAGCCGGTCGCCATCGACGACATCAAGCGGTTTATCGCGGAACGGGAACTCAAAGCCGAACATCGTTCGGTCCCCGCGAAGAAGCACAAGTATAACAAGAAGATAGCCGTCGTGGGCGGTGGGCCCTCGGGCCTGTCCTGCGCCTATTATTTAGCCGTCGACGGATACGAGGTCACGGTGTTCGAGAAAGAGCGCATCCTCGGCGGTATGCTCACCCTCGGCATTCCCTCCTTCCGTTTGGAGAAGGACATCATCAACGCGGAAATCGAGGTTATCAGAGAACTCGGCGTCGAATTCCGTCTGGGCGTTGAGGTTGGCAGGGACGTCAGTTTGGACGCGCTGCGAAGGGAAGGCTTCTCGGCGTTCTATATCGCCGTCGGCGCCCGCGCGGGGCGCAGCCTCGGCATAGAGGGCGAGGACGCGGAAGGCGTCTTGACCGGCGTCGAATTCCTGCGCAGAATCAACGCGGGCGAGGACATGCGGCTGCACGGCAAGACCGTGGTTATCGGCGGCGGCAATGTCGCTATCGACGTAGCGCGGACGGCCGTCCGCGTCGGCGCGGACCCCGCGGAAATGTACTGTCTGGAGAGCCGGGACGAGATGCCCGCCTTGGAAGAGGAAATCGAAGAGGCGTTGTCGGAGGACATCACCATCCATAACGGCTGGGGGCCGGCGCACATAGTAGCGGAAAACGGCCGCGTGACGGGCGTCATATTCAAACGCTGCGTCTCCGTATTCGACGAAAACGGGAAATTCGCTCCCGCCTACGATGAGAACGACCTTATCACCGTAGACGCGGAACACGTGCTGCTCTCGGTCGGGCAGGCCATCGAATGGGGCGGGCTTCTGGAGGGCAGCAATGTCAAGCTGCGCCCGAACGGGGCCGCCATCGCGAATGACTTCACCCTGCAGACGGATGAGCCTGACGTCTTTGTCGGCGGCGATGCGTTCACGGGGCCGAAATTCGCGATTGACGCCATAGCTCAGGGGAAAGAGGCGGCGGTCTCGATTCACCGCTTTGTGCAGAAGGGGCAGAGCCTCGTCATCGGCCGCGACCGGCGGGAATACAATTCGCTGAACAAGAAAAGCGCCGTCATCGAAGGGTTTGACAACACGCCGAGGCAGCGGCCGCTCCAGATGGCCGGTCAGGTAGGCGCCGTGAAAAAATCCTTCCGCGATACGCGCGGCGTCCTGACGGAGGAACAGATCAAGAAAGAGACCGAGCGCTGCCTCGGCTGCGGCGCTGTCGTTCGGGATGAATTCCTCTGCGTGGGCTGCGGGCAATGTACGACCAAATGCCGGTTTGAAGCCATTACGCTCGTCCGGAAATACGACGGGAAAGGCGTCGCGTGGGAAGAGATCAAGCCGGTCGTCATCAAGCAGCTCGTCAAGCGCAAGGGCAAAATCGCCGCGAAAAAACTGAAGGACCGGTTTGCGCCATCATAGCCTGTGGCGATTGCGGGGCGCGACCGAATATGTCATAATGCCATAATGGTGCGCATGGAGTAACGCGAGGAGTAAAGTATATGCATGAACTTGGGGTCGTCATAGAGGTGGTCAACACCGTTGAAAAATTTGCGAGGGAGAATCAGGTGGAGGGAAAAATCGAAACCCTGGTTCTCCAGATCGGTGAACTATCCTCTATGATCCCCAAGTATATCGAAGCGGTCTACCCCGCCGCGATAAACAACACCATCCTTCAGGACACGAAATTGGAGATCGAAATCCTGCCCGGCAACGCCCGCTGCGCGGACTGTGCCAAAGTCTTCAACGTCCTTCAGAACAGGGGCGTCTGCCCGGCCTGCGGCGGCAAGAATCTCGAGCTGCTGTGCGGAAAAGAATTTTTCATCAAAGAAATCGTTATCGAGGAATAACTTCCCCTGAACGCCAGCGCTTATTATTCGCCGGGAATATAGTATAATATCTTCATGGAAAAAAGTGATTTGAAAGTAATAGTCGGCGGCGGAGACCCGAAGGACAGCCGCGCGCCGAAGCGCTTTGTGAGCGCGTATGTGACGAACAGCCGCCTGATGGGCGTACTCGTCGTCTCTATCCATTGGGAGTCCATACTCTCCGGAAACAGGGACGGCGGCGGCGAGAGCTTCCGCCAGTTCTTCTATATCGAAGTTTCGGAGATAGGCCTCGATACCTATAAGAGCCTCTGTGGGGACGAAGCGGCGCCGTTGCTTGAAATAGAGCAGGAGATGGCCGGCGGCCTCGGTTCCGGCAAGGTCGACATTACGGAGAAAGAAGCCGTGATGCTGATTCAGAAATACGCTGAACTGAACGAAAAATACGGCGAAGAACTGCCCGAGGAAATCCGTGAGTTCCGCTTTATCCTCGACCGGGAAATCACGGCGACGGAGAACGAATGGCGGGAACTGTTCCGCAAGACGTGCGTGTCTCCTGAAACCCCGAACCAGCTGATCAATTATTTTCTTATGCGGTACTTTGCGCGCGACGCCGAAGCGATAGAGTTTCTCGCTCCCGGTGTTGTCAAAAATAAATTTGACGACGACGGCGAATACGATACCCTCTGCCTGAACAAAATCGAGGAACGGATCGACAAAGAAAACGGCTTGTCCTATCTCTGCGAATCGCTGATCGAAACCGAACGGGAACATCAGATCGTCGTATCGGAGATACGGGTCAGCGGCGATGCGGTCACTTCGTTTGAGATTATCTCGCGGTTCCCTATCTCAAACGCGGAAACGGCGATGAAACTCGAACGGCCCGAATTTATTACCGTCTATGAAATACTGATGGACCACACCGTAGTGCGCGAATTTCTCGACGCCGGACTGCCGGCGGCCATGAAGCGCGATACGGATTTCGGCAAGCTCTACCTGACGTTCAATGAAAATAACAATCATCTGAAAAAGTCCGTCTACCGGCTGAACGACGACATCAAAGGCATGATATATGTGACGGACGAAGGGCAGATGATCCTTGCGGCGTATTCGCTCGCCCAGATACACCGTCTCGAACGCGGCGTCCAGTCCCTCCCGTTCGGCCGCAAGCTGCTCGCGCTCGCGAAATATGAATTTAAAGAAGATATGTTTTACGATTTTGTACGCAATGAAACCGGGGATTTTGTCAGCTACGTAGAGGAAGTATGCGAGTTCGACCCGGATGATGAGGATATATGAGAGGGATAGTGCGAAGAAGGAGCGCAGAGAGTCATGAAGTACCGGAAGAATGAAAAAACAGGCAAAGATGTGTCGCTGCTCGGGTTCGGCGCGATGCGGCTGCCGCAGAACGAGGACGGGAGCATCGACGAGGCGGAGGCGATACGTTGCATACGTTATGCCATAGATAACGGCGTGAACTATGTCGATACGGCCTATCCCTACCATGACGGCAAGAGCGAGCCGCTCGTCGGCAAGGCGCTGAAAGACGGGTATCGTGAGAAGGTCATTCTCGCGTCAAAGCTGCCGTTGTGGGCCATCAAGAAGCGCGAGGATATGTATGATTTGATTGCGACGCAGCTCGACCGGCTTGACGACACCTTTATCGACAACTACCTGATACATGACATCAATGACGAATCGTATAATGACGTGAAGAAGTGGGACATCATCTCATTTATGCAGGAGATGAAGGCCGCCGGCAAGATCGGGAACATCGGGTTTTCCTATCACGGGACCACGACGGAATTCTTCAAGGAACTGATAGACCTCTTCGATTGGGATTTCGTGCAGATACAGCTGAACTATATGGACGTCGAATACCAGGCCGGCGTTGCGGGGCTGAAGTACGCGGCGGCGAAGGGCATTCCCGTCGTTATTATGGAACCGCTGCGCGGTGGGAAGCTCGTGGACGTGATACCCGATACGATACAGGCCTTCTGGGACAGCACACCCGTCACGCGTACGCCCGCGGAATGGGCCCTGCGCTGGGTCGCGAATTTCCCCGAGGTGCTGACGATACTCAGCGGCATGAGTTCGATGGCGCAGGTAGAGGACAATATCCGCATCCTCTCCGAAGCCGACGCGGACAGCCTGACGGCGGAGGAACTCGACATCGTCGCGAAGGTCGCGGACGAATACCACAAGCGCATTCCCTACGGTTGCACGGCCTGCAAATACTGTCTCCCCTGTCCGGTCAATATCGATATTCCGCACGTCATTGAGGTACGGAACGAGGTGTCCGTCTACGGCGCAAAAGAAAAACTCACCTTTGCTTACGAGAGTTTTCTCGACCCGAAACCCGCGGTCTGTATCACCTGCAGGAAGTGTGAGGAGATATGCCCGCAGCATCTTCCGGTCTCGGATATTATGACGGAAACGGCCGGTATATTTGCATAATGCAGGGCAGCCCGGAGGATAGCCTCGAGGGCAAGGCAAAAGAA
>JAITEX010000120.1 GCA_031281765.1 Eubacteriales Family XIII. Incertae Sedis bacterium
GGATGGATGTACACGTCCTACTATCCGGGCCAGTTCCCGCTGACGGACGTTACGACGGTCCCGTTTGCCGGTTTCGGCGATCCCGTTGTTACGACAAACACGCTCTGGGATCTCTATGAGAAGTATCCCGAGCTCCAGAAAGAGTGGAGCAATTACGGCAAGCTGCTTGACCTTTACGGCAACCCGGGCATGCTGTTCGCTTCCGCGAAGAAAGAGATTCAAAAACCCGGGGACGTCAAGGGTCTTACGGTCCGCACCCCCGCAGGCCTCGTTACCGACTATGTGCAGGCTCTCGGTGGCTCTCCCATCGTCATGGGCCCCCCGGACCTCTACGAAGCCATTCAGAAGAACAATATCCAGGCTTACATCTTTGAGCCGGCGGGTATCACGAACTTCAAGCTTGAAGAAGTCACGAGCTACTTTACGGACCTTCCGATCTACGACGGCGCCTTCGGCCTTGTGATAAATCAGGCGAAGTTCGACGGGCTTCCGCAGGAGTATCAGGACGCCATCCTCGAGACGACCCAGAAGGCAGGATCGCTGAAGGCGGCTGAAAACTTCAAGGCGGCCGCCGAAACCGCGAAGAAGACCATCGCGGACGCGGGCGTCACGTGGATCGAAGTTGCCGACAAGGACGCATGGGTCAATCAGGCCGCTCCGATGCAGGCCGCGTGGCCGGCTTCCATCACGGTTCCGAACTTTGACGCCAAGGCTTTCCTTGACGACGCAATCAGCATCGCAAATTCGTATAACTAATACACCGGATTTGATGTGAATGAATAGGTATGTGGTGTCCGCCGAGCAATCGGCGGACACCGATATATAGGTACAAAATCGCAATTATTTTTATTATTGAATAAACAAATTTTATTATTAAAGGAGTAAGCAATGTCGTTAGCAACTATAGGTGTACTGGGGATTGTGGCATTTTTGATCCTGATATTTGCCGGTATGAATATAGGTTTGTCACTGCTCTTGACCGGTTGCGTCGGGTTCTATGTTATCAACCCGAATTTTCTCGCCGCGGCGAGCATGGTACAGATGACTGTCACCTCGCAGGTCACGACGTATTCACTTATCGTCATACCGCTCTTTATTATGATGGGCAATTTCGCCTATTACGCGGGCCTTTCGGCGGCGCTCTTTGATGCCGCGAACAAGTGGCTGTCGCGGCTTCCCGGCAACCTCGCGGCAGCGGCTGTCGCGGCCTCGGCGGGTTTCGGCGCGATTTGCGGCTCCTGCGCGGCGACCTGCGCGACTATGGGCGCCATCTCGCTGCCCGAAATGCGCAAGCACGGCTATGCGGACCGGCTTTCGACGGGTTCCATCGCGATGGGCGGCACGCTCGGCATCCTCATACCGCCGAGTACGCCGATGATCATCTACTGCATCATGGCGAACAATGTCTCTATCGGGAAGATGTTTGCGGCCGGCATAGTGCCGGGCCTTATGCTCGCGGTACTCTGCATCCTGACGATAGTCGTACTCGTAAAAATGAGTCCGGGCATAGCGCCCCCGCCGCAGAAGTGCAGTTGGATAGAGCGGTTCAAGTCACTAAAAGGACTGATTGGCATCGTCGTACTCTTTGGCGTGGTGCTCGGCGGGCTCTTCACGGGGTTTTTCCCGGCGACGCAGTCGGCCGCAGTCGGCGCCTTCCTCGCGATTCTGCTCTGCGCCGCGAACCGGAAGCTGAGCTGGAAGAACTTTGTCGGGGCGCTTCGCGACAGCATCACGACGTTCGCGATGACCTTCCTTATCCTTATCGGCGCGACCGTGTTCTCGAAGTTCTTAGCTCTGACGGGCATACCGCAGAGCGTCGGCACGTTGATACGCGAAGCGGAAATGCCGTTCTGGCTCGTTATCGTACTGATGACAATCGTCTATATCGTCCTCGGCATGATTATGGACGAACTCCCGATGATACTGCTGACCGTGCCGATTTTCTATCCGATCATACTGGATTACGCGGATACGATGGGCCTTTCTCCCGAGATGATGGCGGTGTGGTTCGGCATCTACATTATTCTCGTCATGGAGCTCGGCGCCATCGCGCCTCCCGTCGGCATGAACTGCTTTATTATTCAGGGCATATCGAAGGATATTCCGCTCTGGACGATATACAAGGGCGCGCTGCCTTTCGTTATTACGATATTGGTTGCGGTGGTCCTTATCTATTTCTTCCCGCAGATAGTGACGGCCATTCCGGCTTCGATGAAATAGGAGGGCGATGAGATGATAAAACTCGGAAAATTTATGGATAGGTTTTCATCGATTATCAGTCTGCTCAGTTATGCGGGCGTCGTCGCCATCATGCTCGTGAATGTGGCGGACATCCTTATGAACAAGCTCTGGCACAAGCCGATTTTCGGCGCGACGGACATCACGGAGCAGCTTCTGCTCTGCACGGTGCTCGCGTCCTTCGCCTACGGGCAGTCGAAGAAGGCGCATATCAATATGACGATGATTATCAAGCACTTGCCGCGGGTCGTCAAATTCCCGCTGTTCGGCCTGATGGGGCTGCTGTCCACGGCGACGGCCGCCTTTATGGGCTACGCGGCCATACTGCAGGTGCAGAACGCGCTCGCGATAGACATGAAGACGGAAGTGCTCTATATGCCGAAATGGCCGTTCTACGTTGTCGAAGTGGTCTGCCTCTTTGCCCTCGCCCTCGTGCTACTCTACGACACGATCATGGCCTTCGCGGCCACGGGCAACAAGAAAATCGAAGAAGCCGTCGTTTCAACGTGGAACGACTGAGGGAGGTTTTCAGGGATATAAGCGAAAATCAGTCGATGTAAAATTCCTTTTTTATCGTGGCGGTGGCGACCTCGTGGGCGGTGACGCTGTAGGTGAGGTAATACTTGCCTGCGGCAAGGGTCTGCGGTATCGCCGCTGTAAGGCCGCTTCCGGAAGCAAGGACGGCTCCGGTCTCATTTGTGATTCTCCATCCGTCACAGACGCCTTCATTGTCGCCGATAGTAAGGTCGGCTGATGTCGGATTGACGTTTGGCTGACCGCTTTCGGAATACAGAGTAAGAGAGGCGTTGTCCGCCCCATAGGTGACGACCTGCGGCGCGGCGGCTTCCTTTGCCGGCGCGGGCGCGGGCAAAGGCGTTTCGGTTTCGCGCGGCAGGATTGCAAACAAAACGGAGCCGGCAAGCAGCAGGGCGCCGAAAATGCCGGCGGCTCTGTTGAGGTTCCTCGCGTTGCTTTGCGTGGCCTTGCCGATATGTTCGGCCGGTATGCCGCGGCTTACGCCCGTATGGTTCGCATTCAGCAAGCTGTTCGTAAATTTGCCGACAGCCGTCTCTGTGACATAATGAGCCGCTTCGTAATCGAAAGCCGATATGATGACGCCGCCGAACGCCGCGTTTTCGATGCGCGTCTGTTCGGTAATGCTCTTTTCAAGCTTTGCTCTCGCCTTTTTTAAGTTTGTAGCGACCGTACCGACTTTGATGCCGAGGGTTTGCGCAATATCCTTGTAGGACATATCTTCGTAATAATACATAAAGAGAGCGGTGCGCTGCGACCGCGGCAGTTCGGCGATAAGGGACGCAAGCCGTTTGCGCGTATCGCTTTTCGCCGCAGCTTCCTGCGGAATATGGTCCGCGTTCTTATCCTCGATGGAGAGGGCTTCATCCAAATCCCCGTGATTCCAATGCCGGCGATGCTTATCCACATAATTATTTGTGACATTCACGACAATTCTCCGTAGCCACGCGGTAAAGGCGTAGGGGCTTTCAAGCGAAGTGATAGAGCGGTATACTTGTATGCTGACTTCCTGCGCGATGTCTTCCTCTTCGCCGCGCGCGCCGGCAAAATTATGCACGAGGACAAGGATATACGGAGCGTACTTCTTCAGCAGTTCCTCATAGGCGTATTCATCGCCGTCCATGGCAAGACGTATCGTTTCGGTTAGCTCGCTATTCGTTTTTTTGTATTCGTATAGGTTTTCCATCATACCCTCATACCAGCAAGGTAAGCAACGTTGCGTTATTTGTTGCCTGAAGATTGCGGGTTACTTGTTATCCGAAAAGACTTCGCGCAGGACTTCAAGGAACATGGCCTTGGGGCGTTCCATCGTTTCATTGTCCCACGCGGCGGCGTTGTTCACTACGGCGCTCTCGCCGGAAATTTCGGCTGAGACGATGGATTCCGGGAACCAATCCTCCATCCATGAGGGGAGAATGCCGTAGCCGATACCTGCGGATATGGCAATCTGTGTGGACATAAAAGAAGAAAAATATCTGATTTTGTCGGGCTTGTGTCCGTGGTCCTTGTAGATGGTGAGGATACGTTCCGTCAGGAAGAGGCCGTTTGAGCGGTTCTCCGCAAGCAGGTCAAGGCCGGACAACGTGGAAAAATCATTCGGGTCAATGCGCTCCATCAATTCCCGGGTCGCGAATATCGCGTACCGGTCTTTCGGCAGGCCTATCATGGTGAGGCGGCGCATATTTTGGAGCAGGGTCGTGGTGCTGAAATAAAAGTCGCAGTCGAGTTTGTTGATTGACATGACCTGCTGCTGGCCCGTCATGCACTCGATTTCGAGGTTCACGTTCGGGTGGCGCGCCGAGAATACCGAAGCGCATTTTTTCAGCGCGCGGGCCGTACTCGATACGGCCGAGAGGCGCAGCGAAGCCTCTTTGCCTTCGGAAATCTGGCGAAGGCGCTCCTCGGCGGAGGCTTGCAGGGCTATCATATCGACGGCATAACGATAGAAGGCTTCCCCCTCATGCGTCAGGGAGACGCTGTGCTTGCTGCGGTGAAAGAGCCGAACCCCGAGGCTGTCCTCAAGTTTCGCTATCTGATGGCTGATAGCCGGCTGCGTCACATAATATTGTTTCGCGACGTTTGAAAAGTTCAGGCTCTGCGCGAGCGAGACAAAGTATTTTAATTGCGTCGTATCCATAGGGCTATTATACCCCAGAATTGCTCCCGCCGTCATTACCCGC
>JAITEX010000132.1 GCA_031281765.1 Eubacteriales Family XIII. Incertae Sedis bacterium
CGGGAGGATGAGTTTCTGCGCGAATGCGGCGCGGGCGCGGGGAAGGTCATATTTCTCGCGAGGGGCGACGTGGTGGGGCTTGACGGGCCGGGCGGCAGTGTGACAGCCCGCGTCGTGTACCCGCTTCCGGATAGCGTGCCGGAACCCGCGGACGGGGAGGAAATCGATGAAAACGCGGCGAGCCTGCTGCTGAAACTCGATTATGAGGGGGTGACGGCGCTTATGACGGCGGACCTCGGTTTTCCTGCCGAGGAGGCGGTACTCGCACTTGCGGCGGGTACGGAGGCGCTGCGCGCGGATATTCTGAAGGCGGGGCATCACGGCAGCAAATATTCGACTTCGGACGAATTTCTTGCGGCAGTGCAGCCGCGCATATGCGTGGTGCAGTGCGGCAGGAATACGTTTGGCCACCCGACGCGCGAGACGCTTGAAAAGCTTCACGCGAATGGTATAATGGTGCAAAGGAACGACCTCGACGGGGCCGTTATGTTCGATATAAAAAACGGGAGGATCAGTGGCAGCGGGACGTGCGGAAAAACAGGATGGGTCACACGGCTATAGAGAGATAGAACGGGACCTGAAGGATGGGGCGTTTTCGGCGCTGCGCTGTGTGCTGCTCTGCGGAAGCGAAGCGTTTCTCGTTGAAAATTATGAGAGGCGGCTGAGGGAACTCTATGTCGCGCCTGAGACCGCGCTGTTTGACGTGATGCGTTTCGAAGGGGATTCATTTGCGGCCGACGACGTGACAGGCGCCTGCGATACGCTGCCGATGCTCTCCGCGCGGCGCGTGGTCATTCTCGCGGGAATGCCGGGAAACGAACAGGCGCTTGCAACGGAGAACGCGAAGAGGCTCGCGGGCGCTCTGCCGCTCATCCCGGAAACGACCCTGCTCATTATTACGGCGGGCGCGTTTTCAAAGCGCTCGGAACTCTACAAGGCGATCACAAAGGCGGGCAGGGCCTATGAATTCGGGCGGCTCGGCAGGGCGGACGCGCGGAGCTTTATCCGCGGAAGATTCAAACAAGCAGGGCTTGCTGCGGACGCGGCCGCCGTGGACGAGATACTTTCGGTCACGGGCTATTTGGACCGCGAGGCCGAGGGCGACCTGCACCTGCTCGACGGCGAGGCGCGCATGATAGCCGCCTATGCGTCGTCCGCGGGCAGCGGGAGCGTCAGCGTGGCCGATGTGCGCGCCTGCCTCGGGACCTCCGTCGAGAGCGATGTGTTCGCGATGCTCGACGCGGTCAGCTCCGGCAATAAGGGCAGGGCGCTTGAACTCGCGCATGCTATCACCGCGAAAAACGAGAATATCTTCGGCCTGCTCGCCTTGCTGACGGGGCAGTTTGAGATAATGCTCGGCTGCGCGGAGCTGAAGGGCCGGGGGATGAGCATGGGTGAGATGGCGGGGGCGCTCGGCGTCAAAAGCGAGTACCGCGTGCGGAAGGCCGCGGGCTTTGCGAACCGGTATTCGGAGCGGCGCCTGCTTGAGCTGACGCGTCGCCTCTACCGCGTAGACCATGACATCAAGTCGGGCCTCTATGATGAACGGCTCGCGCTGACGATGTTTATCGCGGAGATATAGAAGTGGCGATTTTGGCTATAAGTCCCGCACGCGGGCGAGGGCTTCGGCTACGGAGGCGGCCGGTATAATGGTGACGGCGGAAGGGCGGGCCTTGACTAAGGTAGCGCTTCTTTCGGGCAGGACCACGGTTTTAAAGCCGAGCTTTTCGGCTTCGCGGACAATTTTGTCGGCGCCTCTCACGGAGCGCAGTTCCCCGGTCAGGCCGATTTCCCCGGCGGCGAGCAGGTTCCCCGGAACGGCAAACCCGCTTGCGGAGGAAGCTATCGCGATGGCGACCGCGAGATCCGTCGATGTGCCGTCCGGTTTCATGCCGCCCGCGACATTCACGTAGACGTCTTTGGTACTCAGATTCACGTTTGCCTTGCGCTCCAATACCGCCAGTATCATATTCAGCCGGGCGAGATCGACGCCGAGAGGCGTCCTGCGCGGGAAGTTCGCCCCGGCTGAGGCTGTCAGCGCCTGTATTTCGAACAGCAGGGGCCGGTTGCCCTCGCAGACAGCCGCGCAGGCGGCGCCTTCGTATGCGCCCGCCGCGCGTCCCGCCCCGTCCAAGAGCGAACCCGAAATATCCGTCACCTCGGCCAGCCCCGAGCCGCGCATCTCGAAGGCGCCGATCTCGCTTGTGGTTCCGAAGCGATTTTTGTTCGACCGTAATATGCGCAGGTCGTGGTCCCGTTCTCCTGTAAACTGCAATACGACGTCCACGAGATGTTCGATGATTTTCGGTCCCGCGAGTTCTCCGGTCTTCGTGACGTGCGCCACAATGAAAACGGGTATATCGAGGGTCTTTGCTATCCGCATCAGTTCAGCCGCGCAGGCCCTGACCTGGGATACGCTGCCCGCCGCCGAATCGAGGGCATCGGAGTACATGGTCTGTATCGAATCGATGATAAGGAAAGCCGGCTTCAGTTCGGCCGCAATCCGCACGATGTTTTCCATATTCGTTTCGGACATGATAAGCAGGCCGTCCGGCAGGCGTTCGGCTATCCGGTCCGCGCGCATCCGTATCTGCGCTTCGGATTCCTCGCCCGTCACATAGAGCGC
>JAITEX010000131.1 GCA_031281765.1 Eubacteriales Family XIII. Incertae Sedis bacterium
TCGTAGCCGCCGAAGAGGACGATATGAAAACGAGTATGCCGACCGTGTTCGCCGCAGGTGATATGCGCCGCGGGCCGAGCCTCGTTGTCTGGGCCATCTACGAGGGCCGCCGCGCCGCAAAACGCGTCAACGAATATCTCCAATACCGCGGATAGTTAACGGAAATTATGTGTTGAAAGCAAGACGTTTCTATGGTATGCTCATCACAATGGACAATAAAAAACCTGAAACCCAAATCACGGAGTCTGACGGCGAATTTTTTAATAGCGTTGTTGCGCTCATCGAACAAGCGCGAACGCACGTCGGTCGAACCGCCGACCTCACAATGTGCATCACCTATTTTGAGATTGGACGCATGATTATCGAAGAAGAACAAGGCGGTAAAGCCCGTGCCGCGTATGGTAGCGGGCTTCTGAAAGAACTGTCGGCTTATCTCAACAGGCGTGTTGGCAAGGGGTTTTCGGAGACTACGCTACGCAACGCCCGAAAGTTCTATTCAATCTATGCGCCGTCAATTCAGCAAACAATGTTTGCTGAATTGGGCGACGAAAAAAAGCAGCCAGATACAACTTCCATGATATCAAAACAGCCGATATTGTTTGCCGAATCCTATCCGTTCACGCTCGGGTGGTCACACTACCTCATCCTTATGCGCATAGCCAACCCCGACGAGCGGCGGTTCTATGAGATTGAGGCCGAGCGGCAACAATGGTCTTTCCGCAGGTTGCAACACGAATACGGAAGCAGCCTGTACGAGCGGCTTGCCCTGTCACACGACAAAGCCGAGGTGATGAAGCTCTCCAAATACGGCCAGATGGTCGAACAGCCGCGCGACATCCTGAAAAACCCGCTCGTACTGGACTTCCTCGATACGGTAGGCATTTTGCTCTGCCACGAGAAGGACGATGAGATTGTCGAGTTGACACTGCCTGACGGGGAGAACATCTACGCCACCGAGTATAGCCTGTACCTGCCGGAAAAGGCACTACTCCAGCGCAAGCTTGCCGAATGGACTCAGGAGTACGAAGATGCGAAAGAGGCTGCTACAATATAGTAACAACCTCTCAACATACATTCGGGGCTATCGCCCCATGTGGAACGTCAAGCCATCAGGGTCAAGTACGTCCCGTTCTTTCTTATATAATATGATATGACCTTATATTTGTCAAATACTTTTTCAGTAATATAATGAGTTTTTTGGAAGTATGCTGTTTTTGAAAGCATCCTCATATCTGAAAAATATATTCCTCCTCCTCGCCTGTCTTCAGCGCAATCGCGCCGCCCCGCGCCATATCGAGTATCTCATACTCGGAGAGCAGGTTCACGAGCAGGTCTATCTTTTCGGGCGTATCGCTGTGTTCAAGCATCAAGGTTGACGGCGAGATGTCGACGATTTCGCAGTCCATGATTTTCGCGAGATCCACGATTTCGCCGCGCTCCTCTTTCGTCGCTTTCACCTTTATCAGCATAATCTCCCGCCGCGTCGCCTCGCCGCGCACGATTCGCTCCACCCGCAGCACGTCCTCGAGCTTTTCGATTTCCTTTGCCGCCTGATCCGCCACATAATCGTCGCCCTCGACGACCACGGTCATGCGCGTCACGCTGTGGTTCCGCGTCGGCCCCGCCGTAATGCTGTCGATATTGAAACTTCTGCGCGCAAGCAGAGCCGAAATCCGCGAAAGCACGCCGGGCTTGTTGTCCATTACCACGCCAATCGTATGTCTCATGTGTCTTATCCTCCAACAAATCATTCCAAAATGCGTACCCGAACGGTTGCTTCGCCGCCTCGCCTCACCGCGCGAAGCCGCCGCCTGCTCCTATAATAATACCACACTTAGAGCTTCCTCGGCATTCTCCCTTCTCCTATAATATTTATCGTTTTTCGATATTTTTTTATTGACAAACAGGTTTTATTCTGCTATTCTTTTGATAATAATACCGCACCACTCAGATAAACAAGGAGCAACATTATGTGGAACGCAAAAAAATCCATACTGCTGTCTATCTGCGGCGCCGGGGCCGCGATACTGCTCGTCATTTTGTTTGCCGCGCTTCTGCCGTTCTTTCCGAGGTTCGGTTCCGCGAAAAGCTCGATACTTTTTGACGCGGCCTACCTGCGGACGATCATGCCTTCGCTCTACGCCTGCTGCGTCCCCGCGCTCATCTCTCTTATCTCGCTGCTTCGCATGCTGCTCGACATACGGAAGTCCCTCGTATTTACAGAGGCCAATGTCCGGCGGCTGCGCGTTATCTCGTGGTGCTTCTTCGCGCTCTTCCTCATACTGTTGCTCACCGCGCTATTCGCCATCGCCTCGCCGGCCATTCTGCTGCTCGCCGTCAGTTCGGGATTCTTCTGCCTGCTGATTCGCGTTGTCAAAAATGTTATTGACGCCGCGCGGACGCTGAAAGAAGAAAACGATTTCACCATTTAGGAGGCCGCCATGGGTATTACCGTAAACTTGGACGTCATGATGGCAAAGCGGAAAATATCTTCGGGCGAACTTGCCGAGCGTATCGGCATCACACCCGCGAACCTCTCCGTACTTAAGACGAACAAAGCAAAGGCCATACGTTTTTCGACACTCGAAGCTATTTGCCGCGAACTCGGCTGCCAACCCGGCGATATTCTCGAGTATGCAGCGGACGATCCGCCCTAATGTAGCCTCGCGCCGTCGCGCACACGCGTAAGCCGGGAGCTTCGCCCCCCGGCCACCCACTTCCACCAAACCGAATAAAACCCTAAACCCCGAAAAGCCCTTTTGAAAGGAGGCTCTGTTATGTCATACGAATTTTCACCCGGCACAGCGCCGGCGCTGACGATAGAGAAGGCCAACAAACCCGTTTATAATTTGAAAAAAACCGACGCCGTCTTCGCCGTCCTTATGCTCGTTCTCGGCTTTCTGTTCTGGGAACTGCTGCCGCCCGAAGCGCGGTATGACTACAGCAACGATTACCCTGACACCGGTACGCTTATCGGGTTCAAACTGCCCGGCCTCGGCGCCACGCTCTTCTTTCTTCTCGCGCTCGCCATCTGTTTCGTGTGGATGTCCCTGAAAGGCTTCCGGCAGAACATCAAAAGCGGCGCAGCGCTGCTCGCCGCCGTACTCGGTTCGCTGCCCTTTTTCCTCTATGGAGACCTGCCGATTCATATCTTCCTCTTTCTGTTCGAACTGCTCGCCTGCCTTATCTGGGTATGCTTCACCTGCCGCACGGAAATCGTGAAAAGCTTCGGAGGCTTTGTGTTCTTCGACGCGGTAAACCAGGCGTTCATCGTGCCGTTCGCAAATTTCAGCGCGCTTCCCGCCACAAAGAAGGTCCTCGCAAAGCGCGGCGCCGGCAGGCGTCTCATCGCGGCCTTTATCGGCGTTGTCGTCTCCGTGCCGCTTATCTTCGGCGTACTCGCGTTGCTTATGCACGCCGACAACAGTTTCAAAAATATACTTGACGGATTCACCGGAATTGTCGGCCCCGGACGCGTCTGGTCGTATCTGTGGAAGATCCTGCTCGGCATACCCGTTGCCCTGTATATCTTCGGCCTCGTACACGGCAATATGTCCAAGCGGAGAGCCGGTCTTATCACGAACGAGTCCGCGCATCATTTCGTCGATAAGGCGCACCGCATCCCTTCAGCCGCCGTCTACGCCCCGCTGATTATCCTCTGCATAATATACCTCATATTTATCGCGGCGCTGGCGGGCTACCTCACCGCGGCGTTCGGAAGCGACCTGCCCGGCGGCTACACCTACGCGGAATACGCGCGGCGCGGCTTCTTTGAGCTCTGCGCGGTCGCGGCAATCAACCTCTGCGCGCTCGGGTTCGCGTGGCTTTTCTCGAAACGCAAAGCCGGCGGTCACCCGAAACCCCTGCGCATTATCGGCGGAACCCTGACGGCGCTCACCCTGCTGCTTATCATGACAGCCGCGAGCAAGATGATCATGTATGTGGACGCCTATGGACTGTCAAGACTACGGCTTTACACGCTCTGGTTCCTGCTCGTGCTGGCCTGCACCTTTATCGTTCTGCTTATCTGGCACATCCGGCCGTCGGGCGCGGGTAAGCCCCTCGTCATCACCTGCGTCATCCTGTTTCTCAGCCTCTATCTTGCGAATACCGACGGCATGATAGCGCGTTACAATGTCAAAAATTATCTTGACGGCGGGTTAAAGACCGTCGATGTGGAAATGCTCGTGAATATGTCGGACGCCACCGCACCCTGGCTCTACGAGCTCTATCAAAACGCGCCGGACAGCGAACTGCGGCTCGCCGCGAAGAGCGGCTTAGACGATACATATAAGGAGGATAAGAGTTTCAATCTACAATCAAAAGTAATCGCCGAAAATATCCACAAAAAGCTCCCGTAACAGTGGCGCTTTTCACAACAACGCCGCCGCATCCTGCCAATTCGTCAGGCCGAATACCTTGCCCGGAGTTTGGGTTGGTCCGGTATAGACGATATGCGGCGGCAAAATCTTCGTGGTATCATCGGCAAATAAATCGGTCCAATACCGCAATCCCTCCGTAAAATGCGAAGAATACGTCATGGCTCTCTTTATCTCGACAGGCCTCAGTCCCGTCCCCTTGTTGATAATCAAATCCACCTCATACCGCTTGTCACGGTAGAAAAACAATTTCTCTATTCCCCGTTTATTCATGATGGTTTTCTTGATGTCCGCGATTACGAGATTCTCGAATATTGAGCCAATCATATAATGATTTTTCAAATCGTCAGGCGCTGTTACGCCTAAGAGAAAACTCAGCAGGCCGGTATCATAGAAGTATATCTTCGGCGTCTTTGTTATCTGTTTCCCGATATTCTTATAATACGGTTTCAGTTTGAACACGATATATGTCGCTTCAAGAACGGAAAGCCAATCCTTGACGGTATTCGGGCTGACCCCGAGGTTCCCCGCCATTGAACTCGCGTTGAACGGCCTCCCGACAGAACCGGCAAGCAAACCCACGAAGCCGCGAAACGCGTCCAAATTGGTGATGCTCTTTATCAGGCGTACATCGCGCTCCACATAGGTGGACATATATTGGTCGTAATAGAGGGTCGGGTTGATCTGCCTGTCATAGACGGCCGGATAGAATCCGCTGATAATGCGCTCGTAAAGATCGCCCTCCCCCGGTACGCCCCGCAACTCCGCAAGCGTAAGCCCCGGCAGTTCTATATATGCAGCCCTGCCCGTAAGCGACTGTGATATATGCTCGCTCAATAGCAGGTTCTGGCTTCCGGAAATAATGTAACTCCCCGCAATCTTTTGCTCATCTGAGACCGCCTGTATCTGAGAGAGCAATTCCGGGACGCGCTGCACCTCGTCAATAATCACATGGGGCGTATCGATATTGATGTAAGAAGCTATATCATCTTTCACTCTTGCGTAAGTGGACAGGTCCTCCAGATTCAGATAGGTATAATCGGGGAACAGCTCTTTGATCAACGTCGTTTTCCCGGTCTGCCTCGCGCCCGTAAACGCAAGGACGGGAAACGACCGTTGATACTCCGCAACAATTTTCCTTATGCTCCGCTCTATCATACGCGAATAAGGTAGCGCGCCGCTACCGATTCTCCCTTCCGCTTGTAACATACACTCTCTGAACTATAGATATATTAAAACACATTCTGTCTAAATTCGCAATCGGACTGCGAATTTAGACGATACTTCTATTGAAATTAGATACAAATAATGATACTATAATTTTAAACGTGTAATTATTTGGGATACATCATATGAAAAAACAATCTAGCAGTAATAACTCATCCCTAAATAAATCAATTCTATTCCCATTATTGGGTTCGTTTTATACTTCGGATTAATATATCCTCGCATCATCTCTTTCCCGGAATTTATCTGGTTTGCAAGCTACGTTTTTATCGTATCGCTTTTATACTGTATATTTACATTTATTTTTCCTGTTCACATTTTAAGAAAACTGAATAGTAAAACTGTTTTTATCAGCGCCCTTCTGTCCCTTACCTTAACTATTTTAAGCCAAATTTTCTATTTCTATTCTTTCAACTATCTTCAATCCTTAAACGGTTTGATAACTGCCGATAATGTAATGTTAATTAACACCGTTAAGTATTATTCTGAAAAAGAACTATCGGAACAATTAGAATACATTATAAATTCAGTTATGACTTCACTTACCATATCCTATTTGATTGGCGGGTTAATTATCAATTTTAAAATAAGGAAAAACAAATCAAAGGCCAAATCACTATTTCGCAATTTCATAAAAGGTATTACCGAAGTAAACTATGGTCAGCTAGTAAAATGTTCTTTTTACGGGGGCGAGGAATATGAGAATTTAATATTGAACAATGATTCGATGTCAAAAATTATAATCGACAATGAATCCAATCTTGATATTCCGGATGTTACTATAAAAAAATGCTTATTATTACGGTATAAAAAAACAATAGTCTATCGAGTATGGGTACTACTAAAAGAAATTTTCGGGTCTTGATCTTTTTATGTCATGTTTAATTGCCATACGAAGTTCCGTTTCATGAATCAAAACCGGAAGTAAGTCTGACAAAAGATTCCGGGGTCTGGAGCGAAGCCCCTGCGGGAGTTTGAGGGCAGCGCCCTCATCTTGGATTGGACAGGTTGCTGTGCCGAAGGCGCGGCAGCCTGCACCTTTTACGCTCCGTATTCCGCGAGGTAGGCCTCCATGCGCGGCGCGAACCCGGCTTCGGCTCCGCCCGCAGCATTGAGATACCCGATAATATCGCGCACCGTAATGAGAGGAAAGACCGGTATGCCGAAGTCCCTGCGAACTTCGGCTACGGCGCTCAGCTCCCCCTGCCCGCGTTCCATGCGGTCCACCGCGATGACCATGCCGGCGATTTCCACGTCTGCGGCGCTTTTCAGCAGCGGCAGCGTTTCGCGCACCGCCGTGCCCGCCGTAATCACGTCGTCAAGTATCAGTACCTTGTCGCCGTCCCGCAGTTTTGTCCCGACAAAGTTGCCGCCTTCGCCGTGGTCTTTCGCCTCCTTGCGGTTGAACGTCCAGCCTATGTCGAGCTCGAAACCGCGCGACAGCGAAGCCGCCGCCGCAACGCAGAGCGGGATACCTTTGTATGCGGGGCCGAATAACGTATCTATCTCTTGCGGTATATCTCCCGCTCGCATCAGGCTTACGATATGTGACGCATAATAAAACCCGAGCCGGTCTATCGCTTCGCCCGTGCCGAACTCGCCCATATTGATAAAGTACGGCGACTGCCGCCCGCTCTTCGTCGTAAAGTCACCGAATTTCAGCGCGCCCCGCGCAATCAAAAACCGTATAAAATCATTCTTCTCCATTTTTCTCCA
>JAITEX010000144.1 GCA_031281765.1 Eubacteriales Family XIII. Incertae Sedis bacterium
CGGTAAGTCAGCTTATCGTAGCCCGTGCGCTTCCCGACGAGGATCGCGAGCACGAGGCCGCTGACGCCGGAGCTGATGTGGACCACATTGCCGCCCGCGAAGTCGACCGATTCGAGCCAGCCGCCGCCGAGCAGCCCACCGCCGCCCCACACCATATGGGCGAGCGGATAATAGACCAAGATGGACCAGAGAATAATGATACCGACGAGGGCCTTGAACTTGATTCTGCCGCCAACCGAACCCGTAATAATGGCCGGCGTGATGAGCGCGAACATCATCTGAAACGCCGCGAAAACGAAAACGGGTATCGTACCCTCATCGCCGCCAAACATATCGTTCATCGAAATGCCGTTCATCAACAGATGTTTAAAATTCCCTATAATAAGTCCGTCGCCTCCGAACGCCATCGAGTAACCGAGCACGACCCACATGACGATGCCGACGCCGAGGATAAAGACCGAATTCATCATATTGCTGACGACGTTCTTCCTCCTGCCGAGGCCCCCGTAAAAGAACCCGAGCCCCGGGGTCATGATAAACACGAGAGCCGCGCATACGATAATGAAAGCTGTATCACCGCTATTCATACTCCACCTTCCTTTCTTTTGTTAGCTGAAATCTGTAAGAATTAGTACCTATACAGACTATCATCTTAATAAAGTTAGGTCAATGGAGTTTTCGGAATTTGCTAAATTATCTGATTTATTTAATAATTTATGCGGACTGCCCTGAATATCGACGGTATTCGGGCAGTTTCTTTAATAATATTAAGCGTTCCTGTGCGACTATTCGAGAATCTTTGCCGGCTTATCCGTCGGCGGGACCTCAAACCAGGTCTTTCCGGGCTTCAGGTATACGGGGTCGCCGTTCTGGTCCGTGAACTTCGGCGGCGTATTCGCGTCGGCTTCCCACGTGCATTCTATCACCCTGCCGTCGCGGAATATGAGAGCCTTCCCCGTGCCGCCGAGCGTGCAGTCATATGTCGGGTTCCCCGCGGGGTCCTTCATGCGCGCCACCGTGTATTTTGCCGTCATAACGGCTACCGTATCGCAGGAAAGCTGCTCGCCCGTAACGCTGTCCTTGTGCGCCTTGCCGGCCTGCTCGCGAAGCCAGACGCCCTTCGCCTCGTCCCACTTCCACGTGACCGTGGAATAGTTTGCATAGGGTATCGTAACGCCTATTACGGGTTTAAACAAGGCGGCCTGCGTCTCGCTCACCTCGCCGAACGCGAGGGGCTTGATGGTATCGAGCGTAGTCGCTAACTTCCTCTTCTCCGCGGCCGCGTAGGCTTCGCCGAGCTTCAGATAGAGATTGTGCGGCGCGCGGGCCGAACTGCTGCGGTAGTAGATGCCCTGCGCGTACGTCACGCCGATATTCGCTATGCTCACGCGCTTCAGGCCCGCATCCACTTCGCTGTTGCTGCCCGAATACATAAAGAGCGCGTCGTATTGCGGCACTATCCACACATCGGAGAGCCGCGCGCTGCGGACATTGCCGACTTCCTGCGGTATCTCGCTCTGATAGATGCAGTTCAGGCGCGTCTCACCGCCTTCCACCATCGTCTCGTAGACGATGTCCGCCTTGCTGACGTTCATCTGCGGGCGCGACACCTCGGAATTTTCGATTTTTACGGAGAGCGGCCGGCGCGTAATGGCCGTCGGGTCAACGGAGGGCAGGCCCGTATAGGGCCAAATAAGCGGTTTATCCTCGGGCGGCGCCGGTATGGCCGCGACCGGGGCCTCCGGCGGCTTCTCCGCTTCTTCTTTATCCTTGCATCCCGACAGGCCGGCCAGCGCAAGCGCCGCTATCAGCAGCGCGACGAGCGCCGGCAACGCATAGTTCTTTTTTATAGCCATGGTGTCCTCTTACTCTCCTCTTTACGTCTTATAACATCGACTTGAAGCGGTCGTAGTCCTCCGGATAGTTGATATTGAAAAACAACCGATGCGGGTCGCGCGTACCGAGGGCCGACGCCGGCAGCGTCTGTACCGTCACATTCGGGTAGAACGCGACCACCTTGTTCACGCCGGCGTTCAGCGTCTCCTCGACATTCGGCAGGACAGTCTTCGCGTAATACGCAAACAGCGGTTCATATCTCCCGTGTTCATCGACCGGCACACACACGCCGCAGTCTCTTCCCTGGTCTATTATAACAGAAGCCGCATCGATTCCGGCAAACGGAAGGTCAGCCGCGATGAGGAAAACGCCGCGCATGCCGCTATCGCGAGCGATGCTGCGCAAGGCCGCGTGCAGGCCGCCGAGCGGCCCCCTGCCCCTGTAAATATCGGCAATGCGTTCCGCGTCAATATCCCTGTCGGCATAACGGTTTATATCCGACACGCTGATTGCGACGTGTTCAAAGCGCCGCGAGAACGTCTGCACGGCATATTCGAGAAAGGTCTTCCCGCCGCGCGGAAGCAGCAGCTTGTCGCTGCCCATACGCCGGCTTTTGCCGCCGGAAAGCACGACGGCCTTCACATCCGATATACGGTTTGCGCCGTTAACTGTCATGCAATATTCTTTCCGCGCCTCCCGCCGTCAGCGCTTATAGAGCGGTATGTCCCCGAGGTTCCGGCTCCCGTCCGTGCGGACTTCGTCGAACACCTTGAAGTCGTATCCGTCGGCTTCAATGACGACCTTGAATACGCCGACCGGCAAGTCCTCAAACCAGAAATCACCGTAATCATCCGTCACCGTGTGGTAGGTCTTGCCGTAAATCGTGGCCCGCACCTTCGCCCCGATAATGACTTCCCGTATGGCAGGGTCGTACACCGTCCCGCCGATAAACCTGCCCGGGATATTGCGATAATAGACGCGCGGAAATGACGCCGTTTCGGGCTTTAGCACGGAAGCCCCGTTGATAAAGTCCCGCACAGCGGGGTCGTCCTCGTCGCCGAAAGTCAGCGCCCCCGTCGGGCAGGCCTCCGAGCAGCGCGGTTCCGTTACGTCATCAACATTATCGAGCAGATGGGCGCAGCCCGTGCATTTCTGGCAGATATGCTCCGCTTCGTTATAGTAAACCGCTCCGTAGGCGCAGGCGTCCATACATTTCTTGCAGCCCGTGCAGGCGTCCGGGTCGATGAGAATCAGGCCGTCCGCGCGGCGCGTCACGGCGCCGGCCGGGCATACGTCCATGCAGGCCGCGCTG
The DNA here is from genome assembly GCA_031281765.1 of Eubacteriales Family XIII. Incertae Sedis bacterium. Lineage (GTDB taxonomy): Bacteria > Bacillota > Clostridia > Peptostreptococcales > Anaerovoracaceae > JAITEX01. Next base: position 3,149 of record JAITEX010000144.1, read on the forward strand.
CGGCAATGATTGCACAGATGCGCGATATAGTGGATGCGCACCTTCGGTATCGTCCCCTCGGGATAGTCGTCAAGCTTCAGCCAGAACTGGCCTATCTCGGGCTGGGCCGCCGCGTAGGGCCGCCAATCGTTGCCCGCGTGCTCGTCCTTGCAGGCAAGCTGACAATTATAGCAGCCGTTGCATTTCGCGACGTCTACGAGAAATACCCTGCCCATTATTCCGGTACCGGCTCCGCGCTGTACAGATTCGGCTCAAAGTCCACGTCGTAGTTCGCCTGAATGTCGCCGAGCTCTTTCACGTAGCCATTCGAGAGGTGGTTCCGGAAGTCCTCGAGGCTCTCCCACCGTTCGACGCCGACGACCGTGTTCGCGTCGTCCGTCGAAAAGTAATACTCATAGGAGATATTGCCCTTTTCGGCGCGCGCCTGCTCGAAAGCGCCCGCGGCCTTCATCTCATCGATAAAATCCTGCCGCTCACCCCTGTTCAGCTTCATCTTGAAATATGCGATTATCATGTTAGACCTCCTT
>JAITEX010000152.1 GCA_031281765.1 Eubacteriales Family XIII. Incertae Sedis bacterium
GAGGCGATTTGTTCCGCGAGCTGGTCGAAGCCGTCGAATTTGACCTCGCCGCGCAGCCGCTTGACAAACTCCACGCGCAGCGTTTTCCCGTAGAGGTCGCCGTCGAACCCGAGCAGGTGCGTTTCCGCGAGGCGGACCTTGCCGCCGAAAGTCGGACGCAGCCCGATATTCGTTACGGCCGCATGCCGCACAGCATCCTTCCCCTTGCCGATATACGCAAAGGCGGCGTAGACGCCGTCGGCGGGCAGGACCTTCTCTTCGGGCGGCAGCATATTTGCGGTCGGAAACCCGAGCCTGCGCCCGTTTTCCTCCCCGTGAATCACGGTCCCGGCCAACGCAAAACGGCGGCCGAGGTAGGTGCTGCACAGCCCCACGTCTCCGGCCTGTATGATTTCCCGCAGCATCGTGCTGCTGACGAGCACGCCGCCGACCTTGACGGGCGGCAGAATATTCAGCGCAAAACCCTCGGCCGCGGACGCCCGCCTCAGCGTGTCCGCGTCGCCTTTCGCGTTCTTTCCAAAATGAAAATTGAAGCCGCAGCTGATGGCCTTTGCTCTCATCGCGCCAAGCGCAATATCGTCAATAAAGACGCGCGGCGGCATTTCGTGAAACGCCTCGTCGAAGGGGACGGACACGAGATAGTCTATCCCGAAGCCGCGCAAAAGCTCCGTCTTTTCCACCGGTGTAATAATGGACTTGACCGTATCCCTTCCCCGGATAAAGTTCCGCGGATTGTTCGAAAAGGTAAAGACGCAGCTTGCGAGCCCGTGCCTTTGCGCAGAGGAAATCATCTGCGTAATAAGGCGCGCGTGCCCCTTATGGAGACCGTCGAAGTTCCCGAGGGCCACCGCCGTGTCGCGACCGATATGTATAGCGTCTATCGTCTCAAATATCTTCATACCAATACTTTGTGCGGGCACACCGTCCCATTCTCAATCATGCCGATACCGATAAAGGCGGCGCTTTGGATGTTCTCGCGGTATACGGCGACCGCGCTATCGGAAGCCCCGTCATCCACTTTTATCCGCATCCCCGCCGTGAACCGCCGCGCTTCGTCCGCCGGGAGAATCAATTTCGGCAGGCCGGAAACAGCGCTGTCCGCCGGTAGCAGCGGCAGGGTTTCCGCGCCACCGCGCGCCGCCGCTTCCTCCAGCGCGGCGATGGTCACGCTGTCCTCTATCAGATACGGGCCGCTTTTCAGCCGCCTGAGCGCGCTCATCGCGGCTCCGCAGCCGAGCCTTTCACCCGCGTCGTGGCAGATAGTGCGCACATAGAGGCCGCCAGAACACGTAATTTCAAATTCGGCCTCCGCGAAGCCGCACGCCGCAACCCCGTCAACCGGCGCGTATACGGCTGCTCCGACAGTCGATTCGCCCACGACTTCGTACCGCAAAAGCTCGATCCCCGAAACGACTATCCGGCGGCTCTTTATCGCGCCCTCCGGCAGTTCCGCGCCTTTCCGCGCATAGTCGTAGAGCTTTCTGCCCTTATACTTCACCGCAGAATACGCGGGCGGCGTCTGCTCGCCCTCGCCTTCAAACGATTTCAGCACGGCTTCCACCGCCGCCCGGTCCGGAAACGCATATCCCGCCGGGACCTCGCTCAAGACCCGGCCCGTCATATCCTGCGTATCCGTCGAGACGCCGAGCCGCATGGCCGCGCGATACTTCTTCGCCTGCGGGTCATCCTTCTCGGACATATACTCTATGACGCGCGTCGCGTTTCCGATAAAAACCGGCAGGACGCCCGTCGCGAGCGGGTCAAGCGTGCCGCCGTGGCCGACCCTTCGTATACCCGTAAGCCGGCGCACAAACGAACACACGCCCTGCGACGTCATGCCTTCCGGCTTGTCAACGACCAGCACCCCGGAACTCATGTGGGCTCCGATGCCGAATCAGAGGGACCGGTCGAGTATCCCGGCAATTTCCGTCACCACTTCGTCTATCGGCTTGTCCGCCGTAAAGCCGGCGGCCCGGATATGGCCGCCGCCGCCGAACTTCTGGGCAAGCCGCGACACATCGTAGTAGGACTTGGACCGCATGCTCGCCTTTACGCGGCCTTCCTCGTTCTCCCGCAGAAAGACGGACACTTCAACGCCGCGTATCGAGCGCAGTATTTCTGCCATGCCCTCGGTTTCCTCATCGAGCGCGCCCGTGCCTCCGAGCATATCTCTCGTCAGCGTCGCGATAACGGCCTTGCCGTCCGCCACGCTTTTCAGCGTACCGAGCACTGCCGCCTCAAGCCGCATTTTCTCCATACGCATATTCTGGTACACCTCGTTCGACACCTTGTTCGGCCGCACGCCGAGCTCAAGCAGGCCCGCCGCGATGCGATGCGTTTTCGGCGTCGTGTTCGAGTAACCGAACCGGCCCGTATCCGTCACGATAGCCGTATACAGCGCCTCGGCTATCGGCGTCGTAATGGGAATTTCGTTCTCGCGCAGAAAATCGTAGAGTATTTCGCCGACTGCCGCCGCGTCCGCGTCAATATAGTTGTAATCGCAGAGCGCCTTGCTCGACGCGTGGTGGTCGATACACATGGATTTCGAAGCGCTCCCGAATAATGACGCGCGATAGGCGCCGATGCGCTCCGTGTCCGCGCCGTCGACGAGCAGCGCAATATCCGCGTCCGCATCATCGTCCGAGGCCTGCTTCGAGCAGCCGTTATCGAGAAAGATAATATTGTCCGGAATCTTCTCGTCGATAACAACGGCGCAGTCCTTGCCCATCTCGCGCAGAGCGAGGCAGAGCGCCACGGCGGAGCCGTAGGTGTCCGCGTCCATGTTTTCATGCGGGTAGATGCGGATCATCCCGGCGTCCATCAGAGCGTCGTTGAGTTCGGCAAAGGTATTGCGCTTCTTTTCGCGCACCAAGCCGAGCTCGTTCATAATACCTTCGATATGCCGTCCATAGACCTCGGAGACATCGAACAGGAACCGCAGTTCCGGCGCGCGCCGCAGCCCGAGCCGCGAGCCGATTTCATGGCGAATCAGGCCCGAAGCGCGCTCAAACGCCGCAACCACTTCCCGCTGTTCGTCCTCGTCTATCTCGCCGGATTCCCCTGTGCCAAGCTTCGTGATATAGATAGCCGCATATGAGCCGTCGTCGGACGCCTTGACGCCCGTTACGCTCACAAAGCCGCCGAGCGCCGGATCCTTCAGGTCGCGCAGCAGCATATCGCTGATAATGCGCCGAATCTCCTCGCCGATGCGACCGCCCCTAAAATTCTTTCGCATTTATTCCCTCTCGATTTCCTCCACCACAAAGTCTTCAATGACATCTCCAACCTTGAGGTCACCGTAATTCTCCACTCCTATACCGCATTCAAAACCTTGATTTACTTCGCGCGCATCTTCTTTGAAACGCTTCAGCGATGAGATATTCCCCTCGTAAATGACGATACCGTCCCGTATTACGCGCGCCTTCGCGTTGCGGCGGATCAAGCCGTTCGTTACATACGCGCCGCCGATAACGCCGATGCCCGGCACCTTGAACGTTTCGCGTATCTCCGCGCTGCCGAGTACCACCTCGCGAAATTCCGGGTCAAGCAGCCCCTTCATCGCGGATTCCACATCGCCTATCGCGTCGTATATGACGCGGTACGTCCTGATTTCGACGCCGTCATTCTCCGCGCGCGAAGTGACCGCCGCGTTCGGCCTCACATTAAAGCCGATAATAATCGCGTTTGACGTACTCGCGAGCATGACATCGGATTCCGTAATGGCGCCGACGCCGCGGTGTATAATGCGTACCTTCACCTCATCGTTGCTGAGCTTCTCGAGCGAAGCCGTCAGCGCTCCGACCGAACCCTGCACATCGCCCTTGATAATGAGGTTCAATTCCTTCATCTCATTTGCGTTGATTTGGCTGAACAGCGTATCCAAGCTCGCGCCCGACGTGCGCGCCATGATTTCTTCGCGCTGGCGCAGCTTCCTGCTCTCCGCGATGTCCCGCGCCACTCTGTCGTCGCGTACCGCGCGGAACTCGTCGCCGCCCTGCGGCGCTTCGCTCAGTCCGGTTACTTCGACGGCCGTCGCCGGTCCCGCTTTTCGTATCTTCTTGCCGTTCGCGTCCGTCATAGCGCGAATGCGGCCGCTCGCCATACCCGCGACGATACTCCCGCCGGACTCAAGCGTGCCGTTCAGGACAAGCAGCGTCGCGACAGCGCCGCGCGCCTTGTCGAGATAGGCCTCGATAACGGTACCCATCGCGAGCCGGTTCGGGTTCGCGCGCAGTTCGAGCACCTCGGCCTGCAGCAGTATCATCTCGAGCAGAGTCACGATGCCGTCGCCCGTCTTTGCGCTGACGGGCACGCTGATAATGTCGCCGCCCCAATCCTCGACCAGTACGCCGTTGTCCGCAAGCTCTTTCTTGACGCGGTCCGGGTTCGCGCCCTCTTTGTCCATCTTGTTGATGGCAACGATAATAGGTACGCCGGCCGCTCTCGCGTGGCTGATGGATTCGATCGTCTGCGGCATAACGCCGTCATCGGCCGCCACGACAAGCACGGCGATGTCCGTCACATGAGCGCCGCGCGCGCGCATAGCCGTAAACGCCTCGTGCCCCGGCGTATCGAGGAATACGATTCTCTCGCCGTTCACGGTGACTTCCGACGCGCCGATATGCTGCGTAATGCCGCCGGCCTCGCCCTTCGTCACATTCGTCTTGCGTATAGCGTCCAAAAGCGACGTCTTGCCGTGGTCGACGTGCCCCATGACCGTGATAATCGGGGGACGCGGCACAAGATCCTCTTCTTTATCCTCAACGTCCTCGAGACCCGCTTCCTCTATATCGCCCGCGTCGCTGCCGATATAGATAGGAATACCGAGTTCCTCGCCGAGCAACTGCACGGTCGTCTCATCGAGGTTCTGGTTCACATTCGCCATTACGCCGAGTTTCATCAAGGTCATAATGACGTCCGTGATCGTCTGCTCCGTCTGTTCCGCAAATCCCGCAACGGTAATAGGTACATTGATTACCTTTGTACCGACGGGCAGATCTTCGAGAATCTTATCGATTTCGGGCCCGGCTTTCGGTTGCGTCTTTGGCCTCGGGCGGGAACGCACCGGCTTTTTCTCCAAAGAGCTGCCCTCGAGAATCTTTCTCTTGGGCGCCCGGTCCTCCGCTTTTCCGCGCCGCCGGTCCTGCCCGGACTGCTTTTGTCCGGCGCCGTATTTCGGCTTATCCGGTTTTTTCGCCGCGCCCTTCGGTTTTTCGTCTTTGGATTTTTCGTCCGCAGGCTTCTCGGGCCGCGGTTTTTTCGCTTTTTTATCCCTGGCAGGCTTCTCTTTCGTCGCGCCCGGCGCCTGTGGCGGCCTTGTATCCGGAGCCGGCGCCTGCTTCGCATTCGGAGCTTGCGCAGGCTTCGCATCCGAAGCAGGCTCCGTTTTCGCGCGCGTCACGGGTTCCGTTTTTGTTTCCGGAGCGGTTTCGGTCACCGCCGCAATTTTCGGCTCTACCTTTGCCGCTGCCGCCGGGGCCTCTTTCACTTCGGCCTTCGGCTCCGGTTCCGCTACGGCCTTGACCGGCGGAGCCTCTTGCTTGACTTCCGCCGCTGCCGCCGGCTCGCTCTTTGCCGGTTCGGATTCCCGCTGCGGCGGCTCCGCCTTACTTTCATCGGCGTCCTTGCCGGTATCCTTATAGGCAACTTTCAGCACCGGCTTTTCGCGTTTCTTCGCAAGCTCTTTCTTTTCGTCGTCCGCAAGCTCGTCGGTCTTTTTCAGTTCCTCTTCGATTTCCTCTTTTGAAATACGTTTCGGAGTGGCTTTTTTCGGCGCGGCCTTTTTCGGAACAGCCGGTTTTGGCTCATCCGCTTCAACCCCGCTGTCCTCTTGCGCGGCTACGGACGGCTTCGCTTTTTTCGCCGCGGGTTTCGGCCCCTTGGCTGTGCCGCCGCCCCGCAGTCCGTTTATCAGCGTTTCCGTATCCTCGTCGGACAGGTCAACCATATGGTTTTTCGCTTCAATGCCAAGAGCGGCAGCTTTCGTCAAGACGTCCTTGTTCTGAAGCCTCAGTTTTGTGGCTATTTCATGTATCTTCATTCGGTCGCCTCCTCGTCCGTAATTGTTGTCATAAACTCCTCTTTCAGTTTTTCATACCGCTCCACATCCGGATTCTCAATACCGAGTCCGCGGCCAAGCGCCTTTTTCTTTCGCGCCGCGTCGAAGCACGCTTCCCTCCGGCAGAGATATATGCCGCGGCCGTTCGCTTTTCCGGTCACATCAACAAACACGCCGCCATCCGCCGCCGCGATTCGCAGCAATTCCTTTTTCGGTTTTGATTCCATACAGCCGACGCAACGGCGCATTGGAATCTTTTTTACTTTCGCCGTTTTTGTCAATCCTGCTCCTCGCCCTTTTCCGCTTCTTCCTCGTCCGCAACTTCCTCCGCGACCTCCCCTTCCGGCTCTTCGGGTTCTTCCGGCTCAGCCGCCTCAACAACTTCTGTCTCCGCAGTTTCTTCGCCCTCTGCAGCTTCCGCTTCTTCGGGTTCTTCCGCTGTAGTTTCAGCAGCCGCCGCCGCTTCCGCGATCTCGCTGTTCGTCATGAAATCATCCGGATTCAGGTAGCCCTCGTCGTCTAACATACCCGCCAGATCATCGGACGCCCCGCCGAAATACTGCGTGTGGCTCTTGATGTCGATTTTCATACCCGCGAGTTTCGCCGCCAACCTGACGTTCTGCCCCTCCTTGCCGATAGCGAGGGAAAGCTGGTAGTCGGGCACCACCACCGTCGCGATATTTTCCTCCTCGTTGTAGACCACCTTTTCAACCTTGGCGGGCGCCAACGCGCTGCTGACATTTTCTTCAGCGTCCTCGCCCCACGGGATAATATCTATCTTTTCGCCGAACAGTTCATCCACGACAGCCTGTACGCGCGCGCCGCGCGCCCCGACGCACGCGCCGACGGGATCCACGCTCTCATCGCTCGACGAGACCGCCATCTTCGTCCTGCTTCCGGCTTCACGCGCAATGCTCTCGATGGTGACAATGCCCTCCTGTATTTCGGAGACCTCCAGCTCAAACAACCGCCTTACCAACGCCGGATGTGAACGGGACAGGAATACCTGCGGCCCCTTCATCGAGCGGCGCACATCGACGATAAAAAACTTCATACGCGCATTCATCGTATAACGCTCGCCCTTGACCTGCTCCGCCGCCGCCATTATGCCTTCGGTACGGCCGAGATTGACAAACACGGTCTCGTGGCTCACGCGCTGTATCACGCCGGAGATAAGCTCCATCTCCTTGTCAATGAATTCATCGTAAATAAGGCCGCGCTCTATCTCGCGGACATTCTGGAAGACGACCTGCTTCACCGTCTGGGCGGCGATGCGGCCCAGATCGTCGATCTGCTGCTCGTAATCGACCATGTCCCCCTCCTCGTAGTCGGGGTCGAACTCGCGCACTTCCTCAAGCGACACCTCTGTCACCGGGTCCATGACCTCATCGACCACCGTCTTGCGCAGGTTCACCTCGATAACGCCCGTGTTCGGGTCGATGTCCACGATCACATTCGCGTCCGGGTTCTTCACCTTGCTGCGGTATACGCCGATAATCGCCTTCTCGAGCGCGTCCAAAATCTGCTCCTTCGGTATGTTCTTGCTCTTTTCAAGATCATTCAGCGCCGTGATGAATTCTTTGTTCATTACCTTTCCTTTCAGTATTTATACGCAACGTTTCTCTATAACTTTTTATATAATAACTTTGAGCCTGACCCTGCTGACAAGCTCCCGCGGCAGGCGAAGCTCCCCGTCCGCGAGACGCAGTATCAGTTCCGTTTCCGTTCGCCCGACAAGCGTACCGGACAGCTTCTTCGTGCCGTTTACGCCCTTGTAGAGGCTTACATCGACCTCGCTGCCCGTATAACGGGCATAGTGTTCGTCCGTAAGGAGCGGCCGGTCCAACCCCGGCGAGCTGACGATAAGATAATACCGTGTCTCGATGCTATCCATCTCATCAAGCCGCGCGCTGAGCCGCTTGCTGACCGCCTCGCAGTCATCCGTGCCGATACCGCCCTCTTTGTCAATGGAGACGATAAGCTCATGATCCCCGCCGGACTTCACGTACTCGACATTCCACAGCTCATAGCCCATCTCAGGCAGCAGTTCGTCAAGGATGCCGCGCACCGTATTCACTCTCTCTTTTTTCGACATCGCACCTCCGCAAAAATGCCCGTTAAAAACATGAGAGCGGGAAACCCACTCTCACGTAATACCCTATTCCACTACTATTTTACTGCATTATAAAGAAAATTTCAAATCAATTCGCAAAGCGCGTCGGCGATGTCCGGTTCGGGGACGCTGCGGACTATTTCGCCGTGGACAAAGAGGACGCCTTTCCCTTCTCCGCAGGCCACGCCCGCGTCGGCGTGGGCGGCCTCGCCGGGCCCGTTGACGGCGCAGCCCATGACGGCTACGCGCAGCGGGGGCACGGTTTCCCCCGCGTCGGCGCGGCGCATGCGCTCCGTCTCGACCGGCGCGAGTTTTGCCCGTACCTTCGCTTCTATAGCCGCAAGGTCGACGCGGCAGCGGCCGCAGGTCGGGCAGGACAGTATGTCGATAGCGCCGGGCAGGAGGCCGAGGGCCGCGAGTATCGAACGGCCGGCATATACCTCGCGAACCGGGTCGCCGGTCAGCGAAACGCGCAGCGTATCGCCGACGCCGCCGAGCAAGAGCGCGCCGATGCCGATGCCGGACTTCATGAGCGCCCGTTCTCCGGCGCCTGATTCCGTCACGCCGATATGCTGCGGGCAGTCCGCCTCGTCCGGGATAAGCCGCGCCGCCTCATAGTTTTCGCGCACATCGGAAGATTTGACGGATACGACGAGATCCCGGAATCCGAAGCTCTCGAACAGCTCTATGCCCGCGAGCGCGCTTCGGGCGAGCGCCTCAGGCCCGCGCCCGAACCGTTCGAGGATGCCCTTTTCAACAGAGCCGCTGTTCACCCCTATCCGTATGGGTATCCCGGCGGCGCGGGCCGCGTCCGCGATTTCGCGCAGCTTCCCTTCGTCTCCGATATTCCCGGGGTTTATCCTGATTTTATCCGCGCCGCTTTCGATGGCGAGCAGCGCGAGGCGGTGGTCGAAATGTATATCGGCGACTATCGGCAGCTCCCCGCCCTGTTCGGCAAGAATCTCCCGAATCACCGGCAAAGCGTATGCGGCTTCCTCATCCGGCACGGCGCACCGGACGATGTCGCAGCCCGCAGACGCAAGCGCGACTATCTGCGCCGCCGTAGCCTCCGCGTCCCGCGTATCCGTCGTGGTCATCGACTGGACGGTGATACGCGAACCGCCGCCTATCGGGACATTACCGCAAAAAACCTTTCGCGTGTCACTACGTTCGCCCATAGCGCGGCCCTCCTCAATTGACAATGAACCGGCCCACGTCTACCACGGATATATATATCATCAGCCCTATAAGCAGGATAAAGCCGACGAGATGGAACTTCCCCTCAAAGGAATCGCTGACGCGTTTGCCCGTAAACAGGCGAACGACGAGAAAGAGGATACGGCCTCCGTCGAGCGCGGGGAAGGGCAGCAGGTTTACGATGCCGAGGTTCAGGCTGATGAGCGCGGCGAGCTCTATCACATACAGCAGCCCGTGCCGCGCCGTAACGTCCACGGCCTTGACGATGCCGATCGGCCCCGTCAGCTGATCCATGCCGGCCTTGCCCGTAAAGAGTTGGCCCAGCACATCGTACATCATCTTCGTCATATTCCACGCGGCCTTGAAACCATAGCCTACGGACTTCAGCGCGTAGGACGGCGGATGCTCCATCGTCGGCGTGACGCCGATCTTGTACTCACCGGACTCGTCCTTGAAGAGGGACGCCTGAATGGTCTTTACCTCGCCGTCCGGAGCCTCGGCGCGCAGGGTGAACGTGTCCGCCGCCGGATCCCGCGACGTCTGCGCAAAATCACCGACAGCCGCGGTCAGGTCCGACCACTCTTTTATTTCGCGGCCGTCCGCTTCTACTATTCTATCGCCGGGCTTGAGGCCGGCTATCGCCGCGGGGCTGTCCTTTGTGATTTCATTCACCGTGGGCCCGGGCGTCCCGATGCTGAAGATGCTGATGATAAGAAGGAGTATCGCAAACAGGATATTCATCAGCGAGCCCGCCACGAGGACGAGGGCGCGCGCCGGAGCGGGCTTGTTGTTGAACGCCTTCGGGTCGTCGGATTCTTCGTCCTCGCCCTCCATCGCGCAAAACCCGCCGATGGGGACGGCGCGCAGCGAATAGAGCGTCTCACCCTTTTGCTTTTTCAACAGCTTCGGCCCCATGCCGAGGGCAAACTCCTTGACGCGTATGCCGACGGCGCGCGCGGTCATAAAATGCCCGAGCTCATGCACAAATACGAGTACAAGAAATATGATAATGGCATATATTATAAACATTCGATATATTCCTCCGCTGCGCGGCGGGCCGCGCGGTCTATCCTCAGAATATCGTCAAGCGTATCAACCTTCTCAACTTCTGTGTCCTTTGACACACGCTCTACGCCGTCAAGTATATCGGTGAACGCTATGCGCCCCGCAAGAAATGCCGCGACCAGTATTTCATTTGCGGCGTTCATCGCGATGGCGCCGCTGTCCGTTCCATCCTCTTCCGCTTCGCGCATCACGCGTTTCGCAAGGGATACCGCGCGGTCGCCCTCACCGGAAAGCGGAGCAAACTCAAGCTGTCCGAGCGCTGCGAGGTCCGTATACCCGGCGTCCGTCGTCCACCTGCGCGGATAGGACAGCGCATAGGAGACCGGGACCTTCATGCTCGGCACGCCGAGCTGCGCCATAAGCGCCCCGTCCTCGAACTCGACGAAGGAATGGACGATACTGGACGGGTGTATGAGCGCCTCTATTTTTTCGCCCGGCAAATCAAACAGCCAACCCGCCTCTATCAGTTCAAAGGCCTTGTTCAGCATCGTCGCCGAATCTATCGTGATTTTCGCGCCCATCGACCAATTCGGGTGGGCAAGCGCCTGCTCTACCGTTACGCGTTTCAGCGCTTCGCGGTCACTGCCGAGGAAAGGCCCGCCGGACGCCGTAATAATAACGCGCCGCGGGGCGTTCCCCTCGTTACCAGCGAGGCACTGGAATATCGCGCTGTGTTCGCTATCGACGGGGATTATTTTCACGCCGGCCTCTTTCGCCGCGCGCATTACGAGCCGCCCGCCCGCGACAAGGGTTTCCTTATTCGCAAGGGCTATTTCGAAATCATGCTTCCCGGCGCCGTTCTCTATTGCGGCGAGTGTCGGCGCAAGCCCCGCTATCCCGACGAGGGCGTTCAGCATGACGTCGAAACCCTGCTCGCGCGCGGCCCGCGCAAGGCCATCCTCCCCGACATAGACGCGTATCTGCGGATAACGGTTTGCGAACGCGGCCGCTGCCGCCTCGCTCCCCACGCACACGGCTTCCACCTCTTCCAGCCGGCCGCGGTCCTCAAGCCGGCTCAGGAGCGTGAGCAACCGGCCGAGACGCTCATTGCACGACAGGAATACGGGCGACAACCTGTCGGGGTTCGCTTCTATTATGCCAAAGGCGGTAGCCCCGATGGAGCCCGTCGCGCCGAAAAGCGCTATACGTCTCGCTTGCTCAGTCATTATGCTACCATCCTCCAAACGTCAGTACGACGACATAGTCCATTATCAGCAGGTAATAATATACGAAGGGTGCGGTAAAGAGGACGCTGTCGATGCGGTCCAGCACGCCTCCGTGGCCGGGTATCAATTTTCCATAGTCTTTGACGCCGAGTTTCCTCTTTATGGCTGACGCCGCAAGGTCGCCGAGTACGGCGGCCCCGCCGCCGAGCGCGCCGATAAGCAGCAGGTGGGCTGAGACGCTCTGTCCCCCCGGTAACGGGATTTGAAAATTCGCCGGAAAATAATCCTCGAGGAAGAAATAGCCGAACACGCCGCAGAACAGCGTACTGCCGACGATGCCGCCGATAAAGCCCTCGACGGTTTTCTTCGGGCTCAAATTCGGGCAGAGCTTGTGTTTGCCAAACAGCACGCCCGTGAAATAGGCAAACATATCCGAGCCGAAAGCCGCCAGCAGGATGAGCCAGAGGGGATTTGCAAACCCGATCGGCGACCATATGCTCTCGTTTTCCGTATAGGTAAAATACCGTTCCACCATCACCGCGTGCGCAAGGAAATAGACGATGTAGACATTCGCCATCATGGTCAGCGCCGCGTCGGAAAGGCCCGCGGATCGCCGGAACGTCACAAGGAGCGACAGCGCGGTCATGAGGAAAAGCCAGAAAAAGATAAGCATTTCATCCTCTATCACTATCTCTATCACGTACAGCAGTACCGCTCCAAAGAGTGGGATAATGAACGACGGCCTCGGCATACGCGCGAACTCGCTTTTCACTCCCGCCGATTCAGATTCGGCGGACGCGTGCCGGAATACGCCGGTGAACTCCCTCAGCGCAACGACGGTCAGCGCCAAGCAGGCTATATAAAACGGTATGCCGCCCCACCACACGAAAAGAAGGAGCGGTAACATGGCTATTGCGGATATAATGCGTGTTTTCAATATGTTCCTCCTACTACCTGTCCGCGTCGGTCATCTTCCGCCGAATCTGCGGCTGCGCGACCGATAGGTTTCAAGACAGGCATGGAACTCCCCTGGCGTAAATTCCGGCCAGAGGACGTCCGAAAAAACGAGCTCGCTGTAGGCCGCTTCCCAGAGCAGGAAGTTCGACAAACGCTGTTCGCCGCTGGTGCGTATGACAAGGTCCGGATCCGGTATGCCCGCCGTGCTAAGGCCGCGCGCGAAATCCTCTTCGGAAATGCTCTCGATGTCCGCAGCCTCACGCATAAGTTTCCGCGCGGCATTCAGCATGTCCATGCGGCTCCCGTAGTTCAGCGCAAGGTGAAGGTGCAGGCCCGTATTCGGCGCCGTATCGCGTTTCAGGGTATCGAGGGCGTCTACCGCGTCAACCGGCAGGGAACGGTAGTCCCCGAGCACGTCGCAGACCACATTGTTCTCTATCAGTTCGGCAAGCTCGGATTTCATGTACTTCACGATAAGGCCGAAGATACCCGAAACCTCGCTTTTGCTGCGCTTCCAGTTTTCCGTCGAAAACGCGTAGACCGTCAGATGCTCTATGCCGAGCCGTCCGCACTCCCTGATGATTCCCTTCATCGCCTTCATGCCGGCGTCATG
>JAITEX010000057.1 GCA_031281765.1 Eubacteriales Family XIII. Incertae Sedis bacterium
GGAATGAATGATGTGATTCGCTCTCTGCTCACCATGTCGGCGGTCGCATCAATCACCGCCCTTATTCTGTTTGCCATAAAGCCGTTTGTGAGAAACCGGCTCGCCAAGTCTTTTCAGTATTATATCTGGTTGGTGGTGATAATTCTCTTACTTGTTCCGCTTCGTATCAATTTGCCGGTCGCAGCGCCCGACGCTAATAGCACACATCAAGCTACCGGCCGGAGCATTGCGACCATTCGTGACACAGTGGACCGGTATGTCGTTACAAGAGACGAACTGGCTGCGCGCACAGGAGAGGAAGGGGCCACGCCGGGTCAAGCGAATCAGACTATCGCGCAGAACGCAAATCCAGGCAGCCCGTTTTCCCGATGGCTTAATGCGGCGGCTGTTGTCTGGCCTTTGGGCGTGGCAGTATTCCTGTTTATAAATATCTTGGGATACCTTCGCTTCCGCCGTGGTCTCAAGAAGAAGAACATGCCGGCGCGGGAACAAGAAACGGCGCTGCTGCGGCAGCTTCGCCCAAAACGAGCGCCCGTACTTTTCAGAAATCCGGCGGCGCCTACGCCGATGTTGATAGGTGTGTTTCGCCCGGCTATTATTTTGCCCGACAAGGAGTACGGCGATACGCAGATTGAAAACATTCTGCTCCACGAGTTGGCGCACCTGAAACGTGGCGACATCGTTGTTAAATGGCTGATGACGTTTGCGAACGCTTTGCACTGGTTTAATCCGCTTGTCTACGTTACCCGGCGCGAAATGAACCGTGCTTGCGAGCTTTCATGCGACGAAGCGGTCATCAAGCGTTTGGACAGCGCCGCGAAACAGCGCTACGGAGACACGCTCATTTCAGTCGTTGCCGGGAGCGGGACGTCTCGTGGCGTATTGTCGGAGGCCATGTGCGAGGAGAAGAAAACGCTGAAGGGAAGGTTGGAATCCATTATGGGATATAAGGCGAAATCCAAGGCGATTATTGCTTTTTCCGTTGTACTGGTCCTTGCGCTCATAGCCGGCGCGTTAGCGCTCAGCGCGAGCGTCAAAGAAAATAGCGACGAGAGCGGGCAAAGCGGCAAATCCGCGGAGAGGACTGACGGGAGGTTTTTGCAAAGCCTCGGGTACGGCGAGGACGTTTTGCATGCCATAGGCGACAATAGTACGCCCTATACAGGGGACAACTCCAAAGTGGCCGCCATAATAAAACACTTGCCGGTCCCGTGGAAAGGGCTTGCGCAGGATGGATTCTCCCTGCAAACGGACGCGGAGCCTTACGGCTTGACGATACAGTATGCTGCGGCCGACGCGCAGGAGCTAACGGACTATCCCGAGAATCCTTTTGCGGCTTCAATTCGGGAAAACAATGCGCTGCTTCTCTTTTCGGCCATCGATAACCTATCGGTCGTGAACAATAATAATCCGGACGGTATGGCGCGCTATTCATTTACGCGCGAGCAGATACAGGCATTATTCGGAGAAATACCCGCAATTAAGGACACAGGCAAAATAGAAGCGCTCATAGCCCGCAACCTGCGGCTTGAGGAGTTCTCTTTCTCGCACGCGTCAAGGATATATTTAGGCTCTTCTCCCGACGAGTCGGAATACCGGTACGGCGAACCGCCGGTTATCGAGAAACTCGATAACGGGTTTGCGCGGTATCAATATGCGGGGTATCCCGATGAGCTGTATTATTACAAGGAGAAACAGCTCTACGCAAAGCGCGAATTAGCGCCAATCACTGTGGATTATGATGATATAATAGAGAAATTCGGCCCGCCGCAGGACGAGAAAACGGTGGAAGGAAAGCAGGTCATATCCTATGAGCTTCGCAAGAGTGAAAGCGACCCGCTCTCGCCCCCGCTGAATGACCGCAGAGCCTACTTCGTGTTTAAAGACAGGAAACTTATAGAAGAGGGGCTTATGGCAGGCGATATATATGGTATGCTAATTGATGGCGACAGGTGGAACGACTGAGTTTTGATGAATACGAAAATTTTTGATATAACAGCGCTCAATGAAGGAACGCTGCGGCGGGCGCAGGTGCTCTGCGAACCCGGCGCAATCGCGGAAGTCGAGGCGGCTATGGCGCGCGTACGTGAGGCGGCGCGCATACTTGCGGACGGCGGTCTTGTCGCCTTTCCGACGGAAACGGTCTACGGCCTCGGCGCGAACGCGCTTGATGAGGATGCGGTGCGCCGTGTCTACGCGGCAAAAGGACGCCCCTCCGACAATCCCATGATAGTCCATATCGCGCGCGCAAGCGACATCAGCCTGCTATCCGGCAGCATTACGCCGGACGCCGTGCGGCTTGCCGACCGGTTTTGGCCCGGCCCGCTGACCATGATATTTGAGAAAAACGCGCAGGTCCCCGCTACGGTTACGGGCGGCCTCGCTACGGTTGCCGTGCGCCTGCCGGACTGTCCCGCAGCGGAAGAGCTTATCAGGGCGGCCGGCGTCCCCGTTGCCGCGCCGAGCGCGAATATCTCCGGCAGCCCGAGCCCCACAAAGGCCGAACACGTGATACGCGATTTGGATGGAAAGGTCGACTGCATACTGGCGGGCCCCGATTGCCGCATCGGCATCGAGTCCACGGTGGCGGACCTGACCTCGGATAAGCCGACCGTCCTGCGCCCCGGCATTATTTCGGCCTATGATTTGTCCATAGCCCTCGGCCGCGAAGTTGTGTATGACCCCGCGCTGCTAAAAGCGGCCCGCAAAGAATCGCGGGAAACCCTGCAGAGCGGTGAAGGCGGCGAAAGTGAGGGCGCCGCCGATTCCCTCGCGCCGCGCTCACCGGGCATGAAATACGCGCATTACGCGCCGCGGGCGGAGATGATTCTCATCGAAGGCAGCCCGGAAAATATCCGCCGCGAAGCGGAGCGCCTGAAAACCCTGAACGAACAGCTTGGCCGCACGGTCGGCGTCATACTCTATGACGATGCGGCAGGCGGGGCCGCTCGTGACGCCGCAAAGACCTATTATGCCCGCTTGCGCGAACTCGACGACGCGGGCGCGGACCTCATTATTGCCGGAGCCCTGCCGGACAAGGCCGTCCTGAGCGGCGCGGGCTTCGCCCTCATGAACCGTATGCGCAAGAGCGCCGGCGGCCGCCTTATTTATGTCTGATATGCACAGGTACACAGGGGGACGGTTCTTTTGTGCGATTTTGTATA
>JAITEX010000059.1 GCA_031281765.1 Eubacteriales Family XIII. Incertae Sedis bacterium
CTGCGCGATCTGCTCGCTCAGGAAGCCCTGTCAAAACGGGAGCTTGACTTTGTCAAATACGAAGTTGACGAAATAGAAAAGGCGCATCTGAGGCCGGGCGAATACGCGAAGCTGAAAGAACGCGTTGCCGTCATGCAGAACAGCGAAAAGATACACGCCGCGCTCGCGGCCGCGGACGCCGCCCTCGCGGGTGAAATCGGCGCCGCGGATATGATAGCGGACGCGCGCGCGCAGATGCGCGGCATCGCGGAATACGGCGCGGCCTATGCCGAAACCGAGCGGGCCTTGTCCGACTGCTACTTTGAGATTACCGACGCCGCCGAAAAAATCAGGGACGCGCTCGAGCATACGGATTTTTCGCAGCAATCGATAGACGACGCCATAGCGCGGCTCGACCTGATCGACCGCTTGATTTCAAAATACGGTGACGCAAGCGACAGCGTTTCCGCAACCGCGGACGCCGAAACGCCTATCCTCGCGTATTTAGACAGCGCAAGAGAAAAACTTGACAGCTTCGAAAATATCGACGCGCGCAAGGCGGGGCTTGCCGCAAAATTGGACGCTGCCGCGGCCACGCTCGCCGAATCCTCGCGCGCGCTTCACGAAGTGAGAGTCCGGGCCGGCGAAGAGCTTTCATCCCTCGTACTCGAACAGCTTGACGAACTGAATTTCAAGGACGCGCAATTTTTCGCGCGTTTCGAAGAGCTGCCGCGAGACGACGGCGAACTGGCAAAAT
Organism: Eubacteriales Family XIII. Incertae Sedis bacterium; assembly: GCA_031281765.1. Taxonomy (GTDB): domain Bacteria; phylum Bacillota; class Clostridia; order Peptostreptococcales; family Anaerovoracaceae; genus JAITEX01. The sequence goes on from JAITEX010000059.1 coordinate 737, forward strand.
TTTTCGGGCCGAACGGCGCCGATACGCCCGAATTCATGTTTACGGCAAACAAAGGACAGCCGCCCCGCCCGCTCGCAAAGGTCGCTTCGGGCGGAGAGATGTCCCGCGTCATGCTCGCCATCAAAACGGTGACGGGAAATTTCGACGGCATACCGACCATGATATTCGATGAAATCGATACCGGCGTCAGCGGCGTCACGGCGAGCGTGGTCGGCGAAAAGCTGAAAGCCATGTCGCGCGCGCGCCAAATCATCTGCATTACGCACCTGCCGCAGATCGCGGCTCTGGCGGACGACCACTACCTGATTGAAAAAAGCAGCGACGACAACGCCACCTACACCACCGTTACGAAAGCGGACGGAGAAACGCGCGTCCGCGCCGTCGCAAGCCTTATCGGCGGCAAAACCATCACCCCGATAACGTTAGCGTCCGCCCGGGAGCTTATCGCCGGCTCAGAATAAGGCGGCGGGACGGCACGCAAAAAGCCGCTGCGTAAGCAATGCGGCCTTTCACGTTTAAGGAGATTGTTGTAAGTAAATATAGATGTATGCGTTTTTGTTCTGTCCTTTACTCCTTTGCTTCCTGCAGTTTGACGGTGAGCGATTTCTCGCTTCCCTCCCTGTCAACGGTGATTTTCAGCTCATCGCCGACGGTGTGTTTCTCGACCACTTCTTTTACATCCGCAACGCTTCCGATAATGGTCCCGTCCGCCGATACGATACGGTCTCCGGGCAAGAGGCCGGCTTTTGCCGCCGCCCCGCCCTGCGTCACCTCCGCCGCATAGACGCCGGGGCTCATGTTAAAGAAGCCTGCCGTGTCGCCCGTCACTTCCTGCAGCGATACGCCGAGAGCCGCGCGCCCCGTCACGCGCCCATTTTCAATCAGCTCCTTTACGACGGATTTTGCGTCGTTGATCGGTATCGCGAAGCCGAGGCCCTCGACGCCGAGCGCGGACGTCTTTGCGTTGACGACGCCGACAACTTCACCGTAGGCGTTTACGAGAGCGCCGCCGGAGTTGCCGGGATTGACCGCCGCGTCCGTTTGAAGCAGGTTCATTTTTTCGCCGCCTATCGTGATTTCACGATCCGTCGCGCTGATGATCCCCGTTGTGACCGTACCCGTCAATTCGCCGAGCGGATTGCCGATGGCCACGGCCATATCGCCGACCTGCAGCTTGCTTGAATCCCCGAGGGTCGCGAAAGGCAGGTCCGTCGCGTCAATCTTCAGTATAGCCAAATCCGTCTGCTCATCCGCGCCGACTATCTTTGCCGCGTATTTTTTGCCGGTAGAAAGTTTTACCGACGGGTTTTCCATCCCCGAGATGACGTGGTTGTTCGTCAGGATATATCCGTCATTTGTGAGAATAATTCCTGAACCGCTGCCACCGCCCTGCGAAGCCGAGTTCCCGCCATACGGGTTTGTCTGGAGTGCGTTCGCGGTAATGCTGACGACGGCGGGCCCGACTTTCGCGGATATGTCCGCAAGCGACAGTTGCTCTCCCGTTTCCGCCGATGTGGTTACGACCTTTGGATGCCCGGAGCCGTTTGTAAGCGTGACGGTGTCATTCCGGAACAGGGGCAGAACTTTACTGACCGTGAATACTGCCGTGATCCCGATGGTGGAGACCGCGATAAAGCTGCAGCAGACGATTGCCGCGATAAAACCGGCTCTGCGGCGCTTCCGTTTCTTCTCATCCTTCAGGTGTTCCGCTATTACGCTCTCTCCGTATCCCGGCTGTTCGGGTATCGGCTGTTCAGGTATCATCTGTTCGACGGTTGTCCTCTCATTATCCATTTGTCATACCTCCTTGTTGTATCTTTTGTTATCGGGCCGCAGGGGTATGGTAATGTCCCTTGCAGCTTATAGCTTATCCGAAAAATGCGGCGCAACAATGGCGGGAATATGAATCAAATGGGTAGAAAATCAGACGGTAAAGGTGAACGTGGCGACGCCGTCTCCGCTTTCGGCGCGTATAGTGCCGCCGAGCGCCCGCACTATCTCACGGGCTATCGAAAGCCCGAGGCCCGTACCGGAACCGGAGTGCGACTTATCCGCTTTGTAGAAGCGTTCGAAAATATGGGGCAGGTCTTCCGCTGAAATCCCCTCACCGGTATTCGCAACGCGGACGGCGAGCGTCCCTCCGGCGCCGGGAGGCGTCACGGGCGACGAGGACAAGGTGATGCGCCCTCCCCCGGGCGTATGCCGTATCGCGTTGTCCATCAATATCACGAGGACCTGCTCAACGCGGTCGGGATTGCTATATACCGGCAGCGCCGCTTCCGAACCCTCCGGCGGCGTGATGTCAAGCGTTATACCTGACTGCGCCGCGATATGCCCGTACATATCCGCTATATTGCGCATCACTTCGCGCACATCGAAGGACGACTTCTCCATGACTTCCGTGCCGGACTGCAGGCGCGAAAGCTCCAGCAGGTCGTCCACTAACCGCGACAGCCGCAGGGACTCGCGCACGATATTATTATAGAAGAGTTCTTTCTTTTCATCGGTCTTTGCCATGCCGTCGCGCAGGGTCTCGCCCATCGCGCGTATCGAGGCGATCGGCATGCGCAGTTCGTGCGACACATTCGCGACGTAATCGCGCCGCGTCTGCTCGAGCTTGCCGGATTCCTCCGCGAAGTAGTTCATCGACCGGCCGAGTTCGCCGAGTTCGCCTTTCTGCGTTTCGGGGGCCCGCGCCGAAAAATCGCCGCCGGCCATCGCGTGGGCCGCTTCCCGCATTCCGCGAATGGGGACCACTATGCGCCGCGCGAGCAGATAGGCGGGAATCAGCATAATGAGAAACGCGATGAGCATACTGATAAGCAGGGTGATGCGCAGGCTGCCGAGCGTATCGTTTATCTCGCGCATGGATTTCGTAAAGACGACCGCCCCGATAACGTCCCCTTTGTCCCCGTCGCTCCTGATCGGGACGCCGACCACAAGGTAGGACTCACTGAGCGCGTCCCGGCGGGCGACGGAAACCTCCGAGCCTTCAAGAACCCTCTTCACGTCCTCCGCTATCATGGCATCGGCAATAGCGGCCGTTTCATCGGTATTTTCGCGGGGGCCCGTCCCCGGCTGGGAAACTAAAAGAGGATTGCCGGCTTCGTCATAAATATGGAGCGAAGCCCCGAGAAAACTCTTGTTTTCGCGGTCGAGAAGCGCGAATACGCCGTAGCCGTTCGCATAACCGAAGCGGCGCGCTTCAGACAACATGCCCGCAATCGTCTGCGCGATAGGCTTCAGTTCCTGCGCGCGCATATTCGCATACATCTTCTGCGAAACCACGATATAGATGCCGGACGACAGGAGCCCGGACAAAAGTACAGCCGCCAAAATGAGCAGCACTATCCTGCGCAGCAGTACGCTTCGTATCACGTCTTTACCTCGAATTTGTAGCCGACCCCGTAGACGCTGCGGATAGCATAGCGGCCGTCATCCGGAAGTTTACGGCGAATACGCTTCACCTGCGTGTCGACCACGCGCGTATCCCCGTAGTAATCATAGCCCCAGACATCGGCAAGCAGTTGCTCGCGTCCGAATACCTGCCCCGGCGACGAACACAGCTTGTAGAGAAGCTCCGTCTCTTTCGGCGTGAACGGGACCGGTTCGCCGTCAACGCGCACCTCGTAACGGTCCATATCTATGCGCAGGCCCGGAAATTCGAGCGCGTTTTCCGTGCCCGGCGGCGCGTCATGCGGCGCATGGCCCGCGCGGCGCAGCACCACCTTGACCCGTGTGGCGACCTCCCGCGGGCTGAACGGCTTCACCACATAATCGTCCGCGCCAAGCTCAAGCCCGAGCACGCGGTCTATCTCCTCACCCTTTGCGGTCAGCATAATAATCGGCACGTCGCTCTCCGCGCGAATCTCGCGGCAGACCTCAATACCGGTCTTCTTCGGCATCATTATATCGAGCACTATCAGATCCGGATTCTCGGCGTGGAATTTTTCAAGCGCTTCCTCACCGTCAAAAGCCGAAACGCACGAAAAACCCTCCGCCTCTATATATTCGCGCAGCGTTTCATGAATCATCGGTTGGTCGTCACAGAGCAATATTTTCATTATAGCTACCTCTGCTACTATTATAACGAAATCCCGCGCGTGCGGGGCGCGGGATTTCGAATTGTCATATTGGTTCACATTTGCGCCACAATTGGGCGTTAGCCTACAACAGCATTCTGTCGTTGTCTATTTCGAACTTTTCGGCGAGCTTCTGCGCGGTCATCGCGTCGCGTTCCGCTCCGGAAATATCCATCACGATACCGCCGTCTTTCATGAGTATCGTGCGCGTGCCGTGACTGAGCGCCGCTTTCATATTATGCGTTATCATAAGCGTCGAAAGCCCGCCCGCCTGTGAAAATTCGTCCGTCAGCTCGAGGACCTTCTTTGCCGCGCCCGGGTCCAAGGCCGCCGTATGTTCATCGAGCAGCAGCAGCCGCGGGCCGGCTATGACGGCCATAAACAGGGTCAACGCCTGCCGCTGGCCGCCGGACAGGAGCTTCGCCTTTTCCCGCATGCGGTTTTCAAGCCCCATGCCGAGCAGTTCCAGCTTCTCGCGGAACAGCGCCCTATCCGCCTTGCTCACGCCGCGCTGAAAGCCTCTGGGCTGATTCCGGTGGTAGGCAATGGACAGGTTCTCCTCAACGGTCATATCGAAAGCCGTACCCTTCAGCGGGTCCTGAAAGACGCGGCCGATAAGCTTCGCCCGCTTGTGTTCGGGTTGCCGCGTTATGTCTTTCCCGTCAAGCGTGACGGTTCCGCCGTCGGGATAGTACACGCCCGCGATACAGTTCATGAGCGTCGACTTGCCCGCGCCGTTGCTGCCTATTACGGTCACAAATTCGCCCGGCTCCATGCGAAAGTCCACATCGCGCAGCGCGAGTTTTTCATTGACGGTCCCCGCGCCGAATATCTTGTTCATGCCGCGTATGTCAAGCATCCCGCATCACCTTCTTCTTGTTCCGCAGCGAAAAGCTCTCGCCGAACGCGCCGAGGGACAGCGCGATGACAACGATAACGGCGGAGATAAGTTTCATATCCGTGGCTTTCATGCCGAGCGACAAAGCTACGGCGAGCACGAGCCGGTAGACGACAGCGCCGAGCGCCACGGCGATAAGCCTTCTTATCAAACGGCTCGTTCCGAAAATGACCTCGCCGATAATAACGGAGGCCAGACCGATGACGACCATGCCGACGCCCATGCCGATGTCCGCGTAGCCCTGGTATTGCACGAGCAGGCCGCCGGCCAAACCGACGAAACCGTTCGAGAGCGAAAGGCCGAGCAGCTTCATATTTCCCGAGCCGACGCCGGACGCGCGCACCATCTCCTCATTGTCGCCCGTCGCCCGCAGCGCGAGCCCGAGGCGCGTTTTCAGAAAGAAGTACAGCAGCGCGATGAGCGCGGCCAGAATCAGCGCGCCGAATACCATGCTGCCCCACTCCTCGGAGAAGAATGCCTTTGCGGATGTATACACGGTGTCTCCGCTCATCAGCGGCAGGTTCGCTCTATCGCCCATCAGGCGAAGGTTGATGGAATAACTGCCGAGCATGACGAGAATGCCCGCGAGCAGCGGTTGTATCCGCAGCTTCGTATTCAGCAGCGCCGTCACCGCGCCCGCCGCCGCGCCGCCGATGAAGGCGACGATAAGGCCGAGCACGGGAGCGAACGGGAAGCCGAACGTGCAGAACGACGCGGAAATCGCCCCGCCCGTTACGATGCTCCCGTCCACCGTCAAATCCGGCGTGTTCAGCGTCCGGAATGAAAGGAACACGCCGAGGGCCAAAATCGAATATATCAGCCCGAGTTCTATGCCGCCCGTAAGCGCGCCTAAGGTAATCATCTTGCGCTCCCGTTTTCGCCTTTCCCGTAAAAATTCATCTTATGCGCCAAGGTCCGTCGCCATTTCGGATACGTTCAGCGGGATGGTGACGCCGATGGCCGCCGCCGTCTTACCGTTCACGTAGGTATCCATATCCTCCATCAGCTTGACGGGCATGGCCTCCGTTTTCTCGCCGTTCAGCACAGCCCCGACCATCTTGCCGGTCTCCGCGCCGAGAACCGTATAATTGATGCCAAAGGTCGCAAGCCCGCCGTCCTTGACCATCGAGTCGGCGCCCACATAGAAGGGTATCTTTGCCTTGATAAACTCGCTTGACGCGACGGACATCGCGGACGCGACCGTATTGTCGATGGGTGAAAACGCGGCGTCGCATTTCCCGGCAAGGCTCTGCGCCGCCTGCTGTATCTCATTCGCGTTCGTGACCGCAGCTTCACGCACGGTCAGCCCCTTCTGCTGCGCGTAGTCCTTCAGGTCCGCGACAACGGACTGGGAATTGACCTCACTTGAATTGTACAGCGCGCCGATTGTCTTGATGTCCGGCGTGATCTGCAGCGCGAGGTCCATGATTTTCGCGGCGGAGACCCGGTCGGACGTCCCCGTGATATTGCCGCCCGGCGCGTTCAAATCCGACACGAGTTCCGCCGCGACGGGGTCCGTCACAGCCGCGAAGATGATCGGGATGTCCTTCGTTTCACTGAAGGCCGCCTGCGCCGCGGGCGTCGTAATGGCGACAATCACGTCGCTCTTATCCGCGACAAGGCTCTGGCATATCGTCTTGAGATTGTTCATCTCGTTCTGCGCGTTTTGATAGTTGATGGTGATGGTGTCGCCGTCCTTGAAGCCCTCGGCCTCAAGCTCGGCAACGATGTTCTCGCGAATCGTATCGAGCGACGGGTGTTCCACAAGCTGCACGATCCCGACTTTCAGCGGCTTCTTGCCGTCCGCCTCGCCTTTGTCTTTGTCCGACCCGCAGCCCGCGAGCCCCAGCATCAGCGCTGTGACCGCAAACATCGCCGCAAGCAGCATTGCCATTCTTTTCTTACTTTTCTTCATGTCCGTTCTCCTTTCCGGCCAGTGACCGTAAGCCGCCGCATTGTCCGGTTGCCCGGCAATGCAACAAAAAAGCTCCTGTTCCAACACGTTTGCTGGGACAAAAGCTGTAGCTTCTGCGGTGCCACCCGGCTTGGCGCTTGCGCGCCCACTCACTCCATGTACATCATAATACACGCTCCCTTTATAACAGGCGGAGATCCCGTCAGTTTCTACTCGGCGCTTCAATTATGCTCTAAGGCGCTTTTCGTCCTGCCCTCACAGGTCCATTCATTTCGGTCCGTCATACCGCACTCACATCAACGGCGGCTCTCTTGAAATCCGGTGTGCCAAAATTACTACTCCCGATCATCGGTTTGGAACAGATATTAAATTGTTGGTATATATTATTGCACCTGATGCCGCGAAAGTCAAGCGGAATATAGTATAATAAAATTTGTATACAAAATTTATGCAGGTAAGAACCGGGATGCGGTGAACGGAGGTCAGCATGGGAAAAACAGTGGCGTACAAAATATTGGAGAATCACCTTGTGGCGGGCGAACTTGCGCCGGGCAATGAAATCACGATACGGATAGACCAGACGCTGACACAGGACAGCACGGGGACCATGGTCTACCTGCAGCTTGAGGCGATAGACCCGGGCAGGGTAAAGACCGAGCTTTCCGTCGCGTACGTCGACCATAATACCCTGCAGACGGGATTCGAAAACGCGGACGACCACGCCTTTATCGAAAGCGTGGCAAAGCGTCACGGCATACTGTTTTCAAAACCCGGCGGCGGCATATGCCATCAGCTTCATCTCGAAAAATACGGGGCGCCCGGCAAGACGCTGATCGGCTCCGACAGCCATACCCCGACGGGCGGCGGCCTCGGCATGATAGCCATCGGCGCGGGCGGGCTTGACGTCGCGGTCGCGATGGCGAAGGGCGTCTACAGTTTTACAGCGCCGCAGGTGCTCGGCGTCCGTCTGTCGGGAAGCCTGCGCCCGTGGGTTTCGGCAAAGGACGTCATACTGTATGTGCTGAAAGAGCTGTCCGTCAAGGGCGGCGTCGGGAAAATCATCGAATACTTCGGCCCCGGCGTAGCCGCGTTGACGGCGACGGACCGCGCAACCATCACGAATATGGGCGCCGAACTCGGCGCGACCACCTCCGTATTCCCGAGCGACGAACAGACGAAGCGGTACCTCGAACTGCGCGGCAGGGGCGCTGACTTCACGCCGCTTGCCGCCGACGAGGACGCCGTCTATGATGAGACGCTTGAGGTTGACCTCTCCGCGCTGACGCCGCTTGCCGCCATGCCGCACAGCCCGGACAATGTGGCCGCCGTCTCCGAAATAGCCGGGACAGTGGTCAACCAGGTCGCCATCGGCAGCTGTACAAACTCATCCTATAGTGACCTCATGAAAGCCGCTCAGATTCTGAGCGGCCGCCGCGTCCACCCCGAAGTGAGCTTAGTCATTGCTCCGGGCTCAGCCGACATACTCTCACAGCTCGCCCGCAACGGCGCGCTTTCGGCCTTTATCGACGCGGGCGCGCGCGTCATCGAATGCGCCTGCGGGCCGTGCATCGGCATGGGGCAGTCGCCGAAAAGCGGCGCGGTTTCCCTGCGTACCTTCAACAGGAACTTCAAGGGGCGCAGCGGGACCTTAGACGCGGACGTCTATCTCGTCAGCCCCGAGACGGCGGCTCTCGCCGCGGTGACCGGCGTTATTACGGACGGGCTGACGGAGGGGCCGGCTCTCGGCATCGAACTGACCGAACCCGAAGAACCCGCCTTCACGCCCGGCGAAAATTTCGTCGTGCGCCCGGACGGATGCGACAAGAAGAATACGCCCGTCGAAATGGGCCCGAATATCAAGCCCTTCCCGCAGAACATCGCGCTCGTCGACCGCGTCGAGGGTACCGTGATACTGCACGCGGGCGACAACGTAACGACGGACGATATTATGCCGTCGGACAGCCGGCTTCTGCCCTATCGCTCAAACATCCCCTACCTCGCGAACTTCTGCTTCGAAAAAATTGACACGGGGTTTGCCACGCGCGCAAAGGACGCGAACGGCGGCGTTATTCTCGGAGGGGAGAATTACGGTCAGGGTTCGAGCCGCGAGCACGCCGCGCTCGCCCCGCTCTATCTCGGCGTCAAATTCGTTATCGCGAAATCATTCGCGCGCATACATCGCTCGAACCTCATCAACAGCGGCATCCTGCCGCTTGTCTTCGTGAACCACGCGGATTACGCCGCCATCAGCTTCGGGACGCGCCTCGTCATCGAGGACGCAAGAGCGCAGCTTGACAGCGGTGAATTCATCGTGAAGGACGCGGACACGGGCCGTGAGTACCGTACGGCCGGACACTTTACGGACCTCGAGAAACAGATGCTGCGCGCTGGCGGCAAAATCAACCTTATCAAACAGACGGCGTGAGGCGCGTAAGGCGCGGGGGCA
>JAITEX010000044.1 GCA_031281765.1 Eubacteriales Family XIII. Incertae Sedis bacterium
CCCGGTCAACAGCGCCGACACTGCCGGCGTAACCCTCGGCACATCTACCGCCCGGTACGGGTTTGACTATACAAGGGCGACAGCGGACCCGCAGAGTGCGACACTCTATTCAGTCGCGGAGAATTATGCGCTTGACGGCGGAAAGTATGACGGAGAAAACGCCGTCCCGACAGTATACGCGGCGTGGAACGAAGCGGGTCTGCTTCCGGGCAGAGACGATTATGACGCGGGAAACATGACAAAGGCGGGCTATACCTTTGACGGATGGGAGATCACATCCGAGGGCGCAAGCACGCCGGAGACAGGTATTAACAATTCGCTTACGTGCAGTGACCTTGCCGTCAACACCGATACAACGGCCATCACTCTGACGGCGCAGTGGACAGCGAACGATGATACGCCGTATATCGTGGAACATTACCTCATCAGCAGCGCCGGGACAGTGAAAAATACGGAAAATCTGACGGGTACGACCGATACGTCTGTAACGGCAACGGCTAAAAATTATGCGGGCTATAGGCTGAACGCAGCGCATAGCGACGCTGTGCCGACGGGAACTATAGCGGGCGACGGCACGCTTGTATTGAAGCTGTATTATCAAATAAACACCTATATCGTCACTTTTACGGACGGGCAAGGCACTACGCTGAAAACGCAGATAGTCGAATACGGCAACGCCGCGGCGGCGCCTGCCGAAAACCCGGGCAGGGACGGCTATATCTTCGACGGTTGGGATAGGGAGTTCGGCAGAGTTACCGGGAATCTTGTGATTACGGCGCAGTGGAGTGAAGCGTCCGGAGAAGATTCCGGTACGGAGAATAACACAAACACGCCCACGCCGCCGCAACCGGGCACGGACACGAATGGGGGCAGTGGCTCAGGTGGCGGCGGAAGCACGCCCACTGCGGACGCAGGCACGCCTGCGCAAGCGCGAACGGGTACTACGGGCGCGCCCGGCAATGCGACTGCCGCCACCGCCACCGGCACAGAAATAGGTGACACGGATACGCCGCTATCGGACGTTCCCGGCAATGATGTCGGTTCCGAAAACGACGCCGACAAGGGCCCCGCTCCGTCTACGGATACTGAGATAAACCCCTCGGATACCCCCCTTGCCGGCGGGAGCGGACAAGCTTCCGCGCTCGGCACGGCTCTGCCCATAGCGGGCGCCGCGCTCGCGGCGGCGCTGCTGTCCATCTTCTTCATACTCTTCCTGCGCCGCCGAAAGAGGGACGAAGAGGAAGCGTAGTTCGCATACAAGAAAAAAGAGAATAATTCCCGATAAATAGAGCGCGCATATAGTAGGGACCATATGCGCGCTTAGTCTTATTCGGCGAAATGTGCTAATAATATATAGATTTCGCCGAATATAATTTTACGATCTGAAATTCAGATATGATGCCCTACTGGACAAATCGTTGAAAATACGATAGTATATGTAATAAGATACTTCTTAACTCGGCGAAATGTGCTAAAAACATATAGATTTCGCCGACAATAAAAGGAGAGCCTATGTCAGTAAGCCGTAAGATAGTAGGAAGAAAGCGGGAGCAAGAGGAGCTTTTTGACGCGTTCCGTTCCAACAAATCGGAGTTCGTCGCTGTGTACGGCCGCAGAAGGGTAGGCAAGACATTCCTCGTCCGTTCACTTTTCGAGAAGGAGTTCGCGTTTCATTTGACGGCGTCGCACGAAGCGGACACCGGGTCGCACCTATCCCGTTTCGCGGAATCGCTTGTGGAGTATGGGGATTCCGATCATTCTGTCCCCGAAAATTGGCAGGACGCGTTCCGGCGATTGAGGGTTTTATTGGATGGGGCCAACCGCAAGCGCAAGGTCGTTTTTATTGATGAGATGCCGTGGCTCGACACGAAGAAATCGGGATTTGTTCCCGCATTGGAGCTTTTCTGGAACGATTGGGCTTCCGCGCGGGATGACATATGCCTTATAGTTTGCGGATCGTCGGCTTCGTGGGTCATTAAAAAGCTTTTCAAGAGCCGCGGCGGCCTGCATAACAGGGTTACGCGACGCATATTGCTTGAACCGTTTACGCTCTCGGAATGCAGGCAGTATTACGAACAGTCGGGACTGCCGACCGACGACATGAATATGCTCGAAGCCTATATGTTTATCGGCGGTATTCCGTATTATATGGATTTGCTTAATGCAAAAAAAAGTCTTGCGCAAAACATCGGTGACCTCTGCTTTTCTCGTGGCGGCGCACTGAGGGATGAGTTTGACAACCTCTATGCTTCGTTGTTTCGCGCGCCACACCGCCACATTCTTGTGGTAGAAGCGCTTGGGAAAAAGACGCGGGGCCTTACGCGTGAAGATATAAAGAATATGACGGGGCTCCCGGAGGGAGGGAATCTCACGGATGTGCTGACCGAACTTGAGTGGAGCGGTTTTATTCGAACGTATACGCCATTCGAAAAAAAACGAAAGGGGACCCTCTATCAACTAATAGACCATTACACATTGTTTTATTTGGCATTCATTAAGGGGAGCGAAGACAATGATAAAAATTACTGGTTAAAGATGAGGGAAACGCCGGTCTATCGCAGTTGGCGCGGCTACGCCTTTGAACAGGTATGTTTATCGCACCTTGAGCAGATACGGCGTGCAATCGGCATATCCGGGATCATTACCCGCGCCGCGTCATGGCGCAGCGAAGAATCCGATCCGGGCGCCCAAATTGATTTGCTGATTGACCGCAATGATGGCGTTGTTTCGCTTTGTGAAATGAAGTATTCTGATTCGGAGATTGCGCTTACAAAGAGCATGGCGGCAAATATTCGTGGAAAACGCAATACATTCATCGCTGAAAGCGGCACAAAGAAAGCCGTGCATATTGCTTTGGTCACACCAATAGGATTGAAACGCAACACATATTATGATGTGGCGCAGGCGGTCGTGACGATGGGTGATTTGACGAGTTAGTTTGCCGGCCTCGCCCCGTGCGCACATTCCCCGAACCATGCGCCGCTGTGCTATACTGATATTATGTCACTAAGTTTTTGTTCATTCGCGAGCGGCAGCAGTGGAAACTGTTACCTTGTAAAGACGGAATCCACTTCGGTAATAATTGACGCAGGCATCAGCGCGAAGCGTATACGCGAGGGGCTTGCGCGTACGAACACGCCCGAGGAAAGCGTTGCGGCGCTGCTCGTTACGCATGAGCATTCGGACCACGTCAGCGGCCTCGGCCCGGCGACGAACGCGCTGAAAACGGCGGAAGTCGTTGCGTCCGCGGGAACCTTTGCGAATCTCCGCGGCGGCGCCGTGAACATCCCGTCCGGCCGCAAGCACATCGTATCCGCGGGAAACCGCCTGACGGCCGGCGATATTGAAATTTCGGTATTCGGCCTCCGGCACGACGCGGCCGAACCGACCGGCTTCACGCTGACAAGCAGCAGCGGCAGCGTCAGCATCGTAACGGATACGGGAGCGTTGACGGAGGAAATCCTCTCGGCGGTCTGCGATTCTGATTTGATAGCGCTCGAAGCGAACCACGATGTGGAAATGCTGAAACACGGCCGCTATCCGGCCTTTCTGAAACAGCGCATCCTCGGCGAATCCGGCCACCTGTCAAACGCGCAGGCCGCAAACGCCGTCTGCGAAATCATGAATATGGACAAAAAACCGCGCTGCATCCTGCTTTCCCATCTATCCCGCGACAATAACCATCCCCAGCTTGCGGAAAAAACCGTTGCGGACATACTCGGCGAAATGGGCTGGTATTCGGGCCGCGACCTCTTTCTCAAGCCCCTGCTGCGCGACCGCATGAGCGTCGTATTTGAAATCTAAAAGCCCGGCAAAACGGTAATTACAAAATTTTCATGTTTAAAACCCGAAAAAACGGGTATATATAATAATATAACTAAGAGAGACAGCAAAAGTCCCTCTCTTGGTTGTCCTCTTTCTACAGGTAGATGAAATGAAGGGTGCGGAAAATTAAACATGGATAAAGAGCGAATTACAAGGTTGGCGGCGGAAGCCGTGAGCGGGGATGCCCGCGCATTCGAAGACCTGTATTCCGCGTGCGCGCAGACGATTCTGTTCCATTGCCGCAACCTCATTGTCGATAAAAACCAATATGAGGATGTGGCGCAAGAAGTCGCCATCGCCCTGTTTCGGAATATCGGGACGCTGAAAGAGCCGAAAGCTTTTTCCGGGTGGCTGCACCGCATTATCAGGAATACGTGCATCAACCACAACAGAAGGTTTATGAACAATGCGGAGAGCAAAAACGTCCAAAACAGTGAAGAAACGCTTGCCGCCCTTTGGGCCGAAAGTCCGGACGAAAACCCGGAGCAATATGTGACGGACAACGCGGTGTTCTTCGATATGCTGGAGGACCTCCCGCCCATACAGCGCGAAACGTTGATATTGCGCTATTATGACGGGCTGAGCTACCGGGAGATTGCAAACGTCCTCGGCAGTGCCGTTTCGACGGTCAGCACGAACCTGATAAAAGCGAAGCGGTCTTTGGAAAAGATGACATGGCAGGAAGATGAAAACAGAATGATGAATACAGCAAGAATCGGCGATATAATAACGACCGGCGTGAGCAGCCTTATTCCCGCGACAGCGGTAAGCCGCTTCGTCGAAACCGCGAGCGTGAATATACTGATGACCGCGGAGTCGGCGGGAACCGCCGGCGCAACGGCCGCGGCGGGAAAGGCCGCCCTCGGCGTAGGAAAGGGGATTCTTCTCGGGACCACCTGCGTCGCGGTCATCGCTACGGGGGCCTACGGCGTCTTTTCGCATAATAACGCGAAGATAAGCGCGCAGGAAGCCGTTTCCGCAGCCGCAATTCAGGAGCCCGCGCAGATTGTTACCTACACAGGCGCCTTACATCTCGTCTTTACGAATGAGGCGGGAGAAGAGACACGGCGGAATATCAGCGCCATTCGCGTTACCGAGGACGGCGCCGCCGCCGAAGAAACCACCTGGGCCATTACGGATGAAAACGGCGCGCAGATCCTCTCCGGCTCCGGCAAAACCGTCACAAACGGGCTCGACGCCCTGCCGAACGGCGCCTACAAAGCGAAGTTCACCCTTACCGAAGAGAACGGCGCCACCGCCGAAATCAGCCGCTCATTCTTCATCGACAAGGTGGAATAAACGCAGAAAATAAAAAAAATTTGCGGATTTATGTTTAAAACCGCAAAAAACGGGTAAATAAAAGAGAGAGGCACAAATAGCCTGTCTCTTTTTTTCCGCCCCGGGCAGCAAAACCGCCGAAGGGG
>JAITEX010000118.1 GCA_031281765.1 Eubacteriales Family XIII. Incertae Sedis bacterium
GATACTATTATAAGTGATAAAAAAGTTTGAAGGGCGATACCTGCGCTTTGCGGCGCGTCAGTGGCGCGCGGTGAAGGCATGGAAAGGTTCCCAAAAGGGAGGACGGAAGATTTATGGACGACAGGATAGTAGGGCTCGCGAAAAACATCGTGGATTATTCAACGGAGATACAACGGGGTGAGAAGGTCCTCATTTCCTATGAAGGGGATTCGGCGGTGCCGCTGATTCGGCAAATCATCAAGGAAGTATACCGGGCCGGCGGGCTGCCGTACGCCGAGATACGCGACAGCCGCATTACGCGCGAGATAATACTCGGCGCGACGGAGGAACAGATTGAGTTCGCGAGGGAGATTGCCCTCGCGCAGATGAAGGGCATGGACGCCTATATCGCCGTGCGCGCCGGGGACAACACCTCGGAGCTTTCGGATGTGCCGATAGATCAACTGAACAGCTATAATAAAACGCTGCGGCCCGTGCTTGATTATCGCGTGAACCATACGAAATGGGTGGTTTTGCGCTATCCGAACGCAGCGATGGCCCAGCTTGCGGGCATGAGCCGGGAGAAGTTTGAGGACTTCTACTTCGATGTCTGCAATCTCGATTACGGGAAGATGGACGCGGCTATGGACGCGCTGAAAGCGCTGATGGAACGGACGGATCGCGTCCGGATAACGGGGCCGGGTACTGATTTGAGCTTTTCCATCAAGGATATTCCCGCCATCAAGTGTTCCGGCCATATGAATATACCGGACGGGGAGGTGTACACGGCGCCCGTCAGGGACAGCATGAACGGCAGGATCAGTTACAACACGCCGTCCGAGGAACAGGGCTTCACCTTTGAAAATATCGTCTTTGAAATCAAGGACGGCCGTATTGAAAAGGCGACCGCAAACGATGAGGAGAGAATCAACGCCCTGCTCGATACCGATGAGGGAGCGCGCTATTTCGGCGAATTTTCCTTCGGGGTCAATCCCTATATCCTGCACCCGATGAAGGATACGCTCTTTGACGAAAAGATTTGCGGCAGCTTCCATCTGACGCCCGGCATGGCGTATGAGGACGCGTTCAACGGCAACAAGAGCGCGGTGCATTGGGACCTGGTGAATATCCAGCGCGCGGACTACGGCGGTGGCGAGATATATCTCGACGGCGCACTCGTCCGCAAGGACGGCATTTTCGTGATTCCCGAACTCGAATGCCTGAACCCCGAAAATCTAAAGGGGTAATAAATAATGGTATACTATATATCATCATGGATATTCTGAAAATTATCTTTGTCATAGTCCTCTGTATGCCGTTGCTCTATTTCGGCATCACCTTTGCTATGCGCCTTGTGGATAACGCGCTCGCAAATAAGGGCAGTAGCCGGCCCGAAGTGAGGCGCCGGCGCGAAAGGCGACGCGCGCGATGAGCGGGAGGCTGTTTATTACCTTTGAAGGGACGGACGGCTCCGGCAAGTCCACGCAGATACGGCTATTGGAAAAGGCCCTCATATCCGGGGGGTTTGACCCTGTCGTGACGCGCGAGCCCGGCGGCACGCGCATAGGGGAGCTGATCCGCAGCATTATACTCGACACGGGGAATACGGAAATCTCCGACGTTGCGGAGATGATGCTGTACGCCGCGTCGCGGGCCCAACACGTCGACGAAGTGATACGCCCGAATCTCGAGGCGGGCCGCATCGTGATAAGCGACCGCTTTGTCGATTCAAGCATCGCCTATCAGGGAGGGGCGCGCGGCCTCGGAAACGCGGTACAGGAAGTAAACGCCTACGCCGTCCGCGATTGTGTGCCGGACCTTACCTTCTTCCTGCTATCGGATCCCGTGAAACTTTTCGAACGTATAGAGCGAAAGGACGCGGACCGCATCGAAGCCGAGGGTCTCGAGGTGCAGCGGGCCGCGCGGGCCGCGTACGAGAAGATAGCTGCGGAGGATAGGGGGCGAGTCGTCGTTATAGACGCTTCAAGGCCCGCGAATGAGATACACGCGGAGATTGCCGCGTTGGTCGGCGCGAACCTGAAAAAGCAGGGCGGCGCCAATGAGCGGGGTGATGAGCGCGGAGGCGCCGGCAATGCGGAGGGCGCCGCTCATGAATAGAGAACTGCTCTTGGAACGCATACGGCGCGGAGCGGATACGGGCAGGCTCGCGCACGCGTTTATCATAACGGGCGGTACGGTTGCGGAGCGCGCGCGTTTTGCGGCCGGGGCGGCGGCTCTGCTGCTCGGCAATGATGAGCGGATAGCCGCGCGCATCGCCGACGGCAATTGCGCGGACCTGCTATCGGTCAGGCCCGACGGCGGCAGCATCAAAACGGAGCAGATTGCGGAACTGAGCATGGCGCTTCGCGGCAAACCGTTTTCCGCGAGCCGCATTGTCGCACTCATAGAGGACGCGGACGCGATGACGCCGCAGAGCCAGAACAAGCTGCTGAAAACGCTCGAGGAGCCCGCCGCCGGCGCGGTGCTTCTGTTGCTCACGGATAATGCGGAACGCCTGCTTGCGACGGTCAGGTCGCGCTGTGTGACGATTCGGCTCGGCCGTTCGGGTAGAGTATGCTATGAGGCGCGGGAAAACGGCGACAGGCGCCTTGCGGACGCGAAAACGGTCCTGTCCATCGCGCTGCAGCATATGCGGCCGCTCGCCGATATGTTTGCCGTCTGCGACGCCTACGCGGGGGACCGCGCCGAGGCGGACGGGCTGCTCGACGCCATGGAGGCCTTTCTGCGCGATATGACGGTCGGCGTCAGAGCGAAAGAGTTGATAGCCGACCCGGACAACGGGGAAATCGTGGCGAAATTGACGATGAGCGCCGATGCGTCGTTCAGAAGGTCGATTGCTTTTGTAGAGGAAGCGCGCGGGGACATCGCGCGCGGCATGAACACAAAATACTGCCTGAGGGATATGGGCGTAAAGATGAGACAGGAGGGTCTATATGGTAAGAGCAGTTAATGTAAGTTTTAAAAAAGCCGGGAAGTTATTCTATTTCGATACGGATGGCCTTGAACTGAATAACGGCGACAATGTGGTGGTTGAAACCGGCCGCGGCATCAGTTTCGGAACGGTAAAGGGGCCTGTGTTCGATTTGAGCGACGGCAGCTTTGCCAAATCGCTCAAGAAGGTCATGCGTAAGGCGACGCCCGAGGATGAGGAGAAAAACGCGCAGAATCTCGCAAAACGCGATGACGCTATGGATACCTGCCGTGAGATAGTACAGAAGCACGACCTCGACATGAAGCTTATCGACGCGGAATACACCTTTGACGGAAGCAAGATAGTATTTTACTTCACCTCCGAAAAGCGTGTGGACTTCCGGGAGCTTGTCAAGGAGCTTGCCGGGGTGTTCCGCAGGAGGATAGAAATGCGTCAGGTCGGTGTGCGCGACGAGGCCAAGATGCTGAGCGGCATCGGCAACTGCGGCAGATGTTTCTGCTGCAGCGGTTGGCTGCAGGACTTTGAGCCCGTCTCAATCAAGATGGCCAAGGTCCAGAATCTCTCACTGAACCCCGCGAAGATTTCCGGCAGCTGCGGCCGTCTCATGTGTTGTCTGAAATTCGAAAACGATGTGTATCAGGAATTGCGCAAGGGCATGCCGGGCCAGGGCGAGGTGATAGATACGCCCGCGGGTCGTGGCCGCGTAATGGAATCAAACATTCTCATGAATACCGTAAAGGTGCGCTTGATTGAAGAGGAGCGAACGAAGGATTCATTTGAAAAACTCAGTTCCGATACCTATGCGTATGCGAAAGATGAGATACGCCGTTTGAAAAACAGCGGAAAATACAAGACGAAAAGGGATTCATTCCAAGAGGAAATAAAAGAAGCTATAGACGACGAGATAATAACCGTGCTTGACTGAATAAAAAAAGCCCCGCCGGGAAAGCGGGGCCGTTTTTTTCGTGCCTACAGCTTTTTCATCTCATTGATGCAAGCTCTGCAGATGTTTTTATTGTGAACTTTGGATACGTCTTCGGCGCTTCCGCAGAAGATGCAGGCGGGTTCATACTTCTTCAGGATAATCATGTCATCATCAACGAAAATCTCAAGCGGATCCTCTTTTTCAATGCCAAAAGTTCTTCTGAGTTCCATCGGAATGACGATACGGCCGAGTTCGTCAACTTTTCTAACTATGCCTATTGCTTTCATTTTCATTACCACCTTCCAAATAAGTACAAGAACTATAAAATATATACTATCATGGTTTCAACATGATATCAAGCCAATTTTACGAATTTTTATTTTTTTTATGCTGTTTACGCGGTTGCTTTGTATCGCTTTTCGTGTCGGAACCCTCTTCGTTTTTGTCGGATGGCGCCGGTTTTTTCAATAATCCTTTTAGCGAGGTGACGAGGCTGACGATCGATGAAACCGTCTTTACGATACCGTCCTTGCCCTTCAAGTTCTCCGCGACGGAATGCACCGAGGTCGTAATATCGTCCACAATTCCATCGATGTCCTGCGCGCGCTCCGCGGCGATCCCGCTGACAACGCTGACATCCTCGACCACCTTGTTCGCATTTTTTACGGTCTTCGTGAGATGTATGACGAAGATGATGAGAAAGATGATAAGCAGTATGCCTGCGATGCCGAGCAAGAGCAGGATGATGTCGTTCAGTGTCAATGTTATATCCATGTAAGGCTCTCCTTAAACTGCACTATAAGAATATGAATAATTACCAATATTATTTAATCACAAATCGGGAAAAATTTCAAGCGGGTAGGGGCATTCTATTTATTACAAATATGTTGCGCGCCGATAGAAATTGAAGTAATAGTGTATAATTATATGATTGGATACGGAACGAAGTTAAGGGATTTAGAGAAAATATTGAGTATCATTTCAGTTAAAAATGCCGGCCCGCTTAGCGGCAGTATGACGGTAAGCGGGTCAAAAAACGCTGTCCTGCCGCTGCTCGCGGCAACGCTTCTCTGCGAAGAAGAATGTATAATAAACGAAGCGCCCGATTTGAAGGACGTTGAAATCATGTGCGCCATCCTGCGCAGCTTCGGGGCTGAAGTTTGCTTCGACAAGCAGGAGAAAATTGTTCGCGTGAAAGCGGCGAATATCACGACGAACGAGGCGGAAACGGAGCTTGTGTGCAAGATGCGCGCGTCCATCGTGACGATGGGGCCGATCCTCGCGCGTACGGGCAGGGCGAAATTCCCGCTCCCGGGCGGCTGCGCTATCGGCGACAGGCCGATAGACCTGCACCTGAAGGGCTTTGTCGCGCTGGGCGCCGATGTGGAAATGAGCGAGGACGAAACGGGGACCGGCTCCGTCTCCGCCGAGGCGAAACGCCTTTCGGGAGGGGAGATATATCTTGATACGCCGAGTGTCGGCGCGACGCAGAATATTATGATGGCCGCCGTGCTTGCGGACGGCGTTGTCATTATCGAAAACGCGGCCCAGGAGCCCGAGGTCGTCGACCTCGCGAACTTCCTGAACAAGATGGGCGCGAAGATAAAAGGCGCCGGAACGGATATAATAAAGATAGAAGGCGTAACGAAACTGCGCGGGGCCGTTCACGGCGTGATACCGGACCGCATCGAGGCCGGCACCTATATGCTGGCCGCCGCAATCACGCGCGGGGACCTTACGATAGAAAACGCGCTCGCGCATCACGTGAAGCCCGTGATAGCCAAACTGCGCGAAACGGGCGCTATAGTGACGGAAAGCGGGGACGCGATACGCGTCAAGGCGGATAAGGGTATCCTGCGGTCTACGGACATCAAGACGTTGCCGTATCCGGGGTTTCCGACGGATATGCAGCCACAGTTTATGGCGTACCTTGCCACGGTGTCGGGGCCGAGTACCATACTCGAAACCGTGTTTGAAAACCGTTTCATGCATATCGCCGAACTGAACAAGATGCGGGCGCATATTATGCAAAAAGAAGAACGACGGGCCATCGTGCCGGGCGGGAGCAGCCTCGTAGGGGCGGACGTTACGGCTACGGATTTGCGGGCGGGCGCCGCGCTTATACTGGCGGGGCTTGCGGCGAAAGGCGAGACGAGGGTGGCGGACATCTACCATATCGAACGAGGGTATGAGGATATTTGCGGCAAACTGCGCCGGGTAGGGGCCGATTTGACGAAAAAACAATAAAAGGAGTAACGCGTGGACACACTTGATTTATCGAAAGTACAACATATACACTGTATCGGCATCGGCGGCATCGGCTTATCCGCGATAGCCGAAGTACTGATAAACGAGGGGTTCAAAGTATCCGGCTCCGATATGTCGGAGAGCGAAAAGACCGACCAGCTGATTGCAAAGGGCGCGAAGATATATCTGCGGCACCGCGCGCGGAATGTCGGCGAAGCCGACCTCGTCGTCTATTCCTCGGCCGTACCGCCGAACAATCCCGAACTCGAGGCGGCGGCGGCGAAAGGCATACCCGCTATCACGCGGGCGCAGATGCTCGGGCACCTGATGCAGCAGAAAAAGGTCAGCGTCGCGGTAGCGGGCGCTCACGGCAAGACGACGACCACCTCGATAATTTCCCTCATACTTATGAACGCGGGCCTCGACCCGACGATATTGGTCGGCGGCAACCTCGGCGAAATAAACGGCAACGTGCGTCTCGGCAGCGGGGAATATTTTGTGACGGAAGCCTGTGAGTATATGGACAGCTTTCTCAGCCTTGCGCCGATGTACGCCGTCATTCTGAATATCGACTCCGACCATTTGGATTATTTCAAGAACATAGAGCAGATAGTAAAGTCCTTTGAGAAGTTCGTGCGGCTCGTGCCGCCCGACGGCGCGGTGGTCGCC
The DNA here is from genome assembly GCA_031281765.1 of Eubacteriales Family XIII. Incertae Sedis bacterium. Taxonomy (GTDB): domain Bacteria; phylum Bacillota; class Clostridia; order Peptostreptococcales; family Anaerovoracaceae; genus JAITEX01. The sequence goes on from JAITEX010000118.1 coordinate 6,774, forward strand.
TTTGACGCGAACCCGTTTGTCACGACGATACTGCGCGGCCTCGACCGGCGCGTCATCACTTACGGTTACAGCAACAGAAACGATTACAGCGCCGGGGATATAGAGTGGAATTCCGAGGGCCATCCTTCATTTACGGTCTATAGCGGCGACGCAGCGCTCGCGCGCGTGCAGCTTGCCATTCCGGGCGAGCATAATATCCTGAACGCGCTCGCGGCGTTTTCCTGTTGCTGCGATATGGGCGTGAGCCATGAACTGATAGCGGAAACGCTGGAGAAATTTACGGGGACCGAACGGCGCTTCGATATAAAGGGCGTGACTGCGGGCGGCGTGAAAATCGTCGACGACTACGCGCATCATCCCGAGGAAATCGCCGCGACCATACGCGCGGCGCGCAAGGTCCCGCACCGCGAGCTGTGGATATTGTTCCAGCCGCATACCTATACGCGTACGCTCGCCTTGCATGATGATTTCGCGCAGACGCTTACGGCGGCCGACAAGGTGATACTTGCGGAGATATACGCGGCGCGCGAAAAAAACGTACATCAGATTTCGTCGAAGACCATAGCGGCCGAGATAAAAGCGAAGGCGCCGGGCAAGGACGTATTCTTCTTTGATACCTTTGAGGACATAGCCAAGTTCGTGTATAACAACGCGGAGAAGGACGACCTCGTCATCACAATGGGAGCGGGCGACATCTATAAAGTAGGGGAATTGATACTTGAATTTGACGACGAATCATTTGTGAAAGAGCGGGACATTATCCGCGGAAAGAAGATAGACTAGTATGTCAAGAGAATTATTTGATAAGGAAAAAGAAGAGCGCCGGGCGCGGAACCTCGCTTTCGCGGAGCGCGGCGTGAAATTCACGGATATAGAAACCGCGTATATAGACGCGGATACGGAAATCGGTCCCGGCAGCGAAATAGGCCCCTGCGTCACGATTGAGGCGGGCAGCGAAATCGGAAGCGGCTGCGTTATCGGGCAGGGCTGCGTCATATCCGCCAGCAGGGTACATGACGGCGCCCGCGTCGAACAGAATTCGCGCGTCATAGATTCCATTGTCGGGGCGGGAGCGAGGATACTGCTGTCCGTGCTGACAGAATGTGTGGTCGGCGAGAACAGTACGGTCGGCCCCTTCGCCTACCTGCGTCCGGATTCCGATGTGGGGCGGGACGTGAAGATCGGCGATTTCGTCGAGATAAAGAATTCGCGTATCGGCGACGGCACGAAGGTGTCCCATCTGACCTATGTCGGGGATTCCGACCTCGGAGAACATATCAATCTCGGCTGCGGCGTTGTCTTTGTGAACTACGACGGCGTGGAGAAGCACCGGTCCGTCGTTGAGGACGGCGCTTTTATCGGCTGTAATGTCAACATTGTTTCGCCTGTGAACGTGGGCGAGAACGCCTATATAGCCGCCGGCACTACCGTTACGACCGATGTTCCCGCCGGGAACCTCAGCGTCGGCAGGGCCCGCACAAAAAATATTCCGGGTTGGGTCGAAAGACGAAAGAAAGGATAAGGACATGAGAAACGGCATCTTCAAGGACTACAAAATATTTACGGGCAATGCAAACATTCCGCTTGCAAAGGAGATTGCGTCTATTATGGGCAAGCGGCTCGGCAAGTCGACGGTCGAGAAGTTCAGCGACGGCGAGGTGTCAGTCAGCCTCTGGGAGACGGTGCGCGGCCTTGATGTATTCATCGTGCAGCCGACCTGCTATCCCGTCAATGACAATCTCATGGAACTGCTCATCATGATAGACGCGATGACGCGCGCGTCCGCGGGGCGCATCAACGCCGTGATTCCGTATTACGGCTATGCCCGTCAGGACAGAAAAGCGAAGGCCCGCGACCCGATTACGGCCAAGCTCGTCGCCGACCTTATCAGCGCGGCCGGCGCCGACCGCGTGGTAACGATGGACCTGCACGCAAACCAGATCCAGGGCTACTTCGATATACCGGTGGACCATCTGCTCGGCATGCCGATACTCGTCAAATATTTTATGAAGAAAAAGCTGAAGGACATCGTCATCGTCTCGCCGGACCACGGCAGCGTAGTGCGCGCGCGCAATATGGCTCAGCCCTTTAACGCGCCGATAGCCATCGTGGACAAGCGGCGCGAAAAGGCCAACGAAAGCGAGGTCATGAACGTCATCGGGGATATAGAAGGAAAGACCTGCATCTTAGTAGACGACATGATAGACACGGCCGGCACCATCACGAATGCGGCGAACGCGCTGAAAGAGCTGGGCGCGGTCGAAGTCTATTGCGGCGCGACCCACGGCATACTTTCGGGCCCGGCCATAGAGCGCATCGAATCATCTTCTATCAAGGAAATGGTCCTGCTGAATACCATCGGCATCCCGAAGGAGAAACAAACAAAGAGAATCAAGGTGCTGTCCGTGGCGCAGCTGTTTGCCGACGCCATGCTGAGCATATTCTCAAATGATTCCGTCAGCAAACTGTTTACGGTAGTGTAGCCGAATCCGGGGCCGGAGCCATGTATGCGATAGTCGGACTCGGAAATCCGGGCAGGCGGTATGAAAATACGCGGCATAATATCGGTTTTGTAACGGTCGACCTCTTAGCCGAACGACATGGCGTGAGCATTCGTAAGCTGCGTCACAAGGCGCTTGTCGGAGAGGCCCGCTTCGGAACGGAAAAGGTGTTGCTGGTCAAACCGCAGACCTATATGAACCTCTCGGGAGAGAGCATCGGCTCCCTTATCCGCTATTTTGATTTGCCGCTTGAAAACCTCGTGGTCGTCTATGACGACATCGACATACCGCTCGGGACCATACGTATCCGCAAAAGCGGCAGTTCCGGCACCCACAACGGCATGAAATCCGTGATTTACCATACCGAGGATGACGGGTTTCCGCGCGTCCGCATCGGCGTCGGCGCAGACAGGGGCGAAGTGCCGTTAGTTGACTTCGTGACCTCCGGTTTTGCTGCGTCCGAGCTCGATACGATACGCGCCGCTGTCATCAGGGCGGCGGACGCGATAGAGGAATTAGTGGCGAACGGAATTGACGCCGCCATGGCAAAGTATAATGGGTAGCGCGGGCATCAGCCATTACGCGGGCCTGTCCGATACGCTGATAGCGCCCGTCTGCGCCCAACTGCTCGAATCGCCGGAACGCCCGGCGCTTATCGTTCTGCCGACGTACGACAGGGCGGTGCGTCTCGCCGGAACGCTCGGCTTTTTCACGGATAAAAAAATAGCGCTGCTGCCGGACTATGAACCCTTTCTCTTCCGGTATGAGGCAAAAAGCCGCGGGGAACTGAATGACCGCCTGCGCGCGTTGATTGCGCTTGAACGGGGCGAACCCGTCATCCTCGTCTGCTCCGCTTCGGCCGCGCTGAAGGAGATGCTGCCGCCCGGCATATTCGCGTCGCACCGCATGGAGTTCCGCGTGTCAAGCGTATACCTTGATACGGAAGTCAAGGCGCGGCTTCACGCCATGGGGTATGAGCGGACGCCCTTTGCCGAAGCTCCCGGCGAGTACAGCGTGCGCGGCGATATTATCGACATCTACCCGGCCGATACCGACTATCCTGTCCGGCTGGAATTCTTCGGGGACGAACTCGATTCGATACGGTTTTTCGATACGGATACGCAGAAGTCAATCAGAAAGCTTGACACGTTCACGCTCTATCCGGCGGATGAATTTTTGCCGACCGGGGAAATGAGCGCGCGCGCCGCGGCGACCATCCCCGATGCCGAAGCCCGGGCGGAGGCCGCGGCGCTTACGAACCGTCAACTTCTCGAAAACTATGTGTCGTATTTCACGGATGAAACCGCCTTCCTCGCGGATTATATGCCGTCGGGCTCGCTCGTCTGCGTCGATGACCCCGAGCGCGTGACGGAGACCATCACCTTTGCGGCAAACGAGGCCGGCATGGACCGGTCCGGGGGCTTGCGGCGGCTGCTTTCGTCCGGAACGGTCTTCTTCACGCCGGACGGACGGCTGCCCGCGGCGCTTGCGGATGCGGCCGCTCTTGCCGGCGCGGCCCTGCGCTATGAATACCGGGCAAAGCCGACGCCGCTGATGGGCGGCAGCCTCGACCTCTTGCGCGCCGAGCT
>JAITEX010000010.1 GCA_031281765.1 Eubacteriales Family XIII. Incertae Sedis bacterium
TCTTTCAGCTTCGCGTATTCGCCCGGCCTCAGATGCGCCTTTTCTATTTCGTCAACTTCGTATTTGACAAAGTCAAGCTCCCGTTTTGACAGGGCTTCCTGAGCGAGCAGATCGCGCAGCCCTCTCCGCGCTTCCTCGTAAGCCGCAAAATCACTCAGTACGCGCGCCGCCGCGGGCCCGGTCAGATCCGCATGGAAGGCGTCCATTATGTCGAGGTGGCTTTCCGGATCGAGCAGGCTCTGGTGGTCATACTGCCCGTGTATATCGGCGAGCTTCGACGCGGCCTCCGTCAGTTGCGCGAGCGTGACTATCTCACCGTTTATACGGCAGAGGCTTTTGCCGGATGCGGACACCTCGCGGCTGATAAGCTCGATGCCCGTGCGCGCGCTTTCCGGCAGCCCGCTCTCATCGATGACTATCTGAATGAGGGCTCTATCCTTTCCTGCCCGCACCGCGCTGCGATCGGCGCGCGCGCCGAAAGCGAGGCTCACGGCCTCTATTATTATTGACTTGCCGGAACCGGTCTCACCCGTGATGACCTCAAAGCCCTCGCCCAAATCGACGCTGATATTCTCGATGATGGCGAAGTCGCGTATGCTAATATGGCGTATCATATCAATCTATCATTTCCCGGAACCGCGCCACGAGGCCCGGCACATTTTCGGGATCGTCGATAAGGATGAAAAAGGTGTTGTCACCGGCTACGGAACCGAGTAAATGCGGGTAATCAAGGTGATCGAGCGCTTCCGCCGCGGCGCTCGCGCAGCCGGACAGCGTCTTTACGATGATGATATTGCCCGAACTTGACACGGACTGTATGGTTTCCTTTACTATCTTCGTAAACCGCTCGGTGATCGGGTGGTTCATATTTTCCGCCTGCGCGTATTTGTACCTGCCGGACGGCGTCAGCGTCTTTACGAGCTGCAGCTCCTTGATGTCGCGCGAAATCGTCGCCTGCGTCACGTCAAAGCCGCTTTCGCGCAGCAGTTCGGACAGGCGGTCCTGCGTATCGATGTCGACGCTTTCAATAAGCTCTATTATTTTATTTTGTCGAGAGTAACGCATACCTATTCTCCATTATTCATTAATTAGTGTCTCTTATGCAACTGTACCATAATATTACATGGAGTGCAAGAGGCTTTGCGCTCTCGTTTTGTTTGCATAATATTTCGACATTTTGTAGTAAAGGCGGAGCGGTATTCATACAAATATATATGTTCCATATGCAAAAAACCGTTGTATAATAATAGTGCTTTAATATTGAGGAACCGGAATAATATGATTGGTTTGCCTATGCGTACACGAGTGATGGAGGAATATTATGGCTACAGTGCTTGAAGAATTAGAAGAAATCGTACAGGAAGGTGAAATCGCGGAAGTCAAGGAGCTCGTGCAGCAGGCGCTCGACGAGGGTATCAGCGCGCAGAAGATACTCGATGAGGGATTGCTGAAGGGTATGAGCGAGCTTGGCGTTTTGTTCAAGAACAATGAAGTCTTTGTACCGGACGTCCTTATGGCGGCAAAGGCGTTGAATGCGGGTACCGAAATTCTGAAAGTCAAGATGATGGAGGAGGGCATTGAGTCCATCGGCAAGGTTGTCATTGCGACGGTCGCCGGCGATATGCACGACATCGGCAAAAACCTCGTCCGCATGATGATGGAGGGCGCGGGTTTTGAGATGATAGACCTCGGCATCGATGTGCCGACGCCGAAAATCGTCGAAGCCGTCAAGGAGCATCAGCCCGACATCGTAGCGCTCTCCGCGCTGCTCACGACGACGATGGAGAAACAGCGCGAAGTCGTGAATGCGCTGGTCGAAGCCGGTCTCCGGGATAACGTGAAAATCATGGTGGGCGGCGCGCCCATTACCGAGGAATTTTGCGCGGACATCGGAGCGGACAAATATACGCAGGATGCGGCCGCTGCCGCCGAAGCGGCGAAAGCCATCGTCGCGGCGTAAGGCTGCTTTCGGGAGGCCCTCGCTTTCGGACACAAAAAAGAACGTCCCTTTTGTGTCCCTTTTGTGTCAGGTGTCGAAGCGCATATAGGTCATAAATGAATCGCTGAAATTTTTATGGGCCGCGAGATTTATCTCGCGGCTTTTTTTCGCGTAATATTCGGCTCTGTCGAGCAGCGCGGTATCGAATCCGATGCGCACGGCGCCCGCGAGGCTCGTATTGCCGGCCGCAGTTACCCTGCCGCGCAGGGATTCCGGCAATAGACCCGTGGCAAAGGCGCTTTCGGGATCGAGATGCTGTCCGAAGCCGCCCGCGAGCAGGACCTTGCCCGGCACGGCGCCGGCTTCCGCGAAGAGTATTTCGACGCCGGAACGGACGGCGCTCTTTGCAAGCTGAAATTCGCGCGCGTCTTTCTGCGTAAACACGACGTCGCCGGCGAGGGAAACCTGCCGGTCAGCGACGAAGGGGTGTTCATCATTGAATTTCCCGTTTGCCTTTACGGCGCCCGCGGCAATCAGGCAGGCCATCAGGTCGAGGACGCCGGAACCGCAGATGCCGCGCGCTGCCGCGTCCGCAATCGTTTTGAATTGTAGCTCGCCATTGTCAAGCCAGACTTTTGACACGGCGCCGGCTGTGCCGCCCATGCCGCAGGTCAGGTTCACGCCCTCAAAAGCCGGCCCGGCGGCCGTGGACGTGCAGAGCAGTTTTTCGCCCGTCATATACGCGAGTTCCCCGTTGGTCCCCATGTCGATAATGAGGTAGTCGCCCTCACGTTCAGTGGCGATAAGGCCGGAGGTGATGTCTCCGCCGACAAAGGCCGAGAGATAGGGGACAAGCAGGCATTTTGTATCGGCAAAACCGGAGCCAAAGAGTTCGGCCGCTTCATAGCGCCCGCCCGCCGCGAATGCCGGCTTAAACGGCGCAAAGCCGAGTGAACGGCAGGGCAGGCCGAGCAGGATATAGCTCATCGTCGTGTTGCCCGCGATAACGATAAGGTCAAGGCCGCTTGCGCCTACTCCCGCCGTTTGAAGCAGGCTGGCCAGTTCCGCGCCGATGCGTTCGCGTATCATTTTTGAAAGTTTTGATGAATCGTCAAGCGAGACATTGATGCGCGAAATCACGTCCGCGCCGAAGGTATACTGCGGATTGAGAAAGGAAGCCGATGCGAGAACGTTTCCGGCCGCGCGGTCTATCAGGCTGACGGCAATGGTCGTCGTGCCGAGGTCAACGGCCGCAAAGCAGCCGGCGGCGCTGCCGGTATTCGTATCCGCGGCCCGTGCCGCGCGTTCGGCGGTCAGCAGGTCATCCCGCTCCGCGCTGATCTGATCTTCGGTCCCGGTATCCGTCGGCAGGGTCACGGAGATGTCCCTTGTCACGTACGTCATACACGCGAGAGCGGGCGTTCCGTCAATTGTTACGCGGCATTTGCCGCACGTACCGATACCGCCGCAGTCCGCGCGCAGCGGTATACCGGCGTTCCGCAGGCAATCGAGAAGATTGTCCCCACGCTCGGCGAGGACAATCCTATCGGCTTCATGGTCTGTGGTTTTAACGGTAATTCGAATCATCCGATGCCGTAAGTCTCCTTATTGTAACGCGCTATCTCGTCGGTAACGAAGTCGTCCACATTCGGGTAGATGCCGCTGCTCGGGCCGCCATAGGTCATGCAGGGAATGAAATGCCCGCCGGGCCCGTAGGTCTCGCACGCGCGCCGCGCTTCACCGCGGATCACGTCTTCGGTCGCGTCGGCCCTGTCCACAAGGGACGCGTCGAGGCCGCCCATCATCGTCAACCGGCCCGCGAACTGCTCCTGCAGTTTCGGAATATCGTTTTCGGGAAGGGCGCCCTGCCAGATGTCGATACCGATTTCCATCAGGTCCTCCGCGAGGGGCTCGAGGAAGGAATCCGCGTGGTGCATCACGATGACGCCCGCTTCATGGCAGAGCTTGTACAGCTTTTCGTAATGCGGCTTGATGAACTTCTGCCAATGCTTCGGCCGCATAAACAGGCTGTTTTTCATGCCCCAGTCATCGTGGAACAGGATCATCTCGGGTTCGAGGTATTTGATTTTGTCCTCGGCTTCGCGCAGGCGTATCGCGCCGATAGTCTCGCAGAGCTCCATATATTCGTCCGGAAATTCCATAAGCCCGGTCAATGCTCCCTCAAACCCCATCAGCCCGTGCAGGCGTTCGAACAGCCCGCTGTGCATAAACGCGGTCGGGATCTTCTCATTCCGGTCTATCTGGTCGGCGGCCGCCTTGAAGTCCGTCCATGCTTCCGCGGGGAAATCATAGGTAGGCGCCTTGAACTGGTCGCGCCACTTCGTAAGGTCCTTTATTACTATCGTATCTTCCGTATGGTAGGGCGCGAACGCCGGTTGGTCCTCAGGCCATATCATCGTAATTCCCCAGTCATTTTTGCCCGTGCCGCCGCGTTCCACCGCCGGGGATTGCGCGATAAAATACGGGTCAAGGTAAATCATCTCCACAGCTTCCCACTGGTTGACAAGGCGATCCGGCGAGCCGTCTTTCTTGATAGTTTCGAGAAAGTTCTCTTTAATCGAAAGCATATCAGTCCTCCTTCATTGTATGTAGTTTCTCAGGTATCACCACTGCAACCATTGTAACATAAATGCCGGAGCGCGAAACGGGCTTCCGCTCCGGCATTTTGCCGCACTTTCGCAGGGGGTTTTACGACTTTTTGTAGGACATAATGTCCTCAAATTTCGGCCCGGCGTTGCTTTCGCAGCAGGATGCCCGCCGCCGCGATGCCGATAAGCAGCAGCAGGCCGCAGATATAGGCTTCCACGTAGGGAATCGGGATGATTTGATAGACGGTGCGGGAACTGAAGCCGATAGCAAAGGGATTGAAGAAAAGCCAGAATGCCGCGAAGAGCAGGATGCCCGTCAGCGGTACGACGGACAGGAGCAGGCTGATATAGTTCGCGCTGAGCTTCGAGAAGAGGAAGACGAGCAGCGCCGCCGCTATCGCCACCACGAGCATCAACCCTGCAACAATAAGGAAGTACTGGCCGTAGGTCCCGGTGAACCAATTATAGGTATATGGCGTGGCAAAGCTGTTCACGCCCGATTCCAGGAATGCGCCGAATCCCGCCCGTATAAAGAGCCATAGGGTGATGCCGACCTCGAGAACGGCTATGACGACCGCCACGGTCAGCATGGCCGCAAGCTGGACTTTCAGCGCCCGGCGGCCGGTCTTGCTCGAATACTGCAGCGGCGTCATCTTCGCCATATTATCCCGCGTGATCGCCGGGGCGAGCAGGATGCCGAGCGAGCCGAGCAGCATAAGGGCAAGCATGGGCAGGAGCGTAGCCACATAGTCCATAAAATGTGCCGGCAGAATATCTCGTATCTCCCCGCTGTCGTAGATTTCGGCTATGCGGCGTTCACCCGCTTCGGTAAGAGCCAATCCCGCATACCGTGTCTCACCGACAAAGGATTCCCTGTTGGCATCGATCCAGTTGTATTCATCCGGCAGGGCCTGCCGCGCGATGCGCAGCCTGAGGGCAAAGGTTTCTGCGGGTGCGTACATATTGTTGATAAGGCCGTTATCCGCGAGTTTCTGTTCCGCTTCGGTCAGCGTATAATCCTCGTTTATATCATAGGGCGCGTAGTCATTGAGCTGGTATTCACCTTCATGAAATCCATAAAAATCTTCGAGGGGCAAAAGGGCATAGTTGACCTTCCTGTCCATGGCCTTATAGCTCTCATAGTCCGTCACGCCGGCCGCAGCGTAGAGCGGGTTTCTCGCAAGCTCGGCTTCCAGTTCTTTCGTATAGCGCGCGGTCAAGGTCGCTATCGCCGGGGTGAGTTCTTCCGGTTCCAACCTCGGCCCGTACAATTCCGCCACGTCCGCGTAAACCGCCACATAGTCGCTCGTTTCGTGGTACTCGGTCATATAGCTGAAAGGAGAGCTGATTACTACGTAGGAAAATGCCGCAGTAAACGCTGCGAAGAGCAGCAGCGGCACGGGACGCAGGATTTTCTTGAGTTCTAAGAAGAAAAGTTTCATATCAGGCGATCTCCTTTCGCGTAAAGCGTTTGGCGCACAGCGCAATTACGGGGGTCATCAGCGCGAGAAAAATAAGAGGGTAGAAGGTTTCGAACCGCGGCAACAGCATAAAACCGCCGCCGTCGGAGAACCACAGCGCATTCTGAAGTATTTGCATCAGCGGCGTGATGAGATTTATATGCCAGATAAACGGCAGGGTTACCTCCGTCTGCTGCAAGCCGATAAAATAGGCGGCGCCGTTCACAAGCGCGAAGCCCGCGATGGCGCAGAACGCCGCGTACGTATTGCGTATCAAAAGGCCGAATGGGATAGCGAACAGGCTGGCCGCAAGCGCGTTCAGGAACGCGGCGCCGCAGGTGGCGAAGAAGTAGCCGCCCACGGTCATGTCACTCCATGTGGCAAAGGGCTGCGGCCCGAGAACGCGGTCATAGACCGTATGGTAACCGGCCGAAACATTCTGCCCCCACACGACGGAGAAATCGTTCAGGATAAAGACCAACCCGTAGGAAATCGTGTAGATTATGATAAAAAAGAGCGTTCCGAGCAGCAGGGCCGCGGCGGCCTTATGCCGCGCCAGGGCGCGCCCGGTCTTTGCGGAAAAGATGAGCGGGGCGGTATTCACCATGTTTTCGTAGCCCAGCGCCCATAGCATAATAAGGACGAAAAAGACGCAGGCCTCCGCCGCAAGCAGCTTCCCGATACTGCCGAAAACCGTTTCGTGTATCAAATTGCTCTGCCCGGCAAAATAGACGTCGAGCGCGTCGCCGCGTTCGGACTTGGTTTCGATGACGGGCGCGAGGCGTTCATACTTCCCTTTGAGAACCTGTTTCGCCGCAGGGGACAGGGCGCTGTTCGCGTCTATCGCGGCGTGAACGTCCTTCAGTTTCCAGTCGGCAAAGACATCGCGCGCGCCCTCGGCGGATTCGGTGAGCGTATCGTAGAGCCACGCGTCCATCGAGTAGGTTTCGTTCGGGCGCGGGACGGTCCGCAG
>JAITEX010000030.1 GCA_031281765.1 Eubacteriales Family XIII. Incertae Sedis bacterium
TTTGTTTCCGCGCTCTGTTTGGTACCGGCGATCGGGGTCGAACCGATACGATGTTGCCATCACCGGATTTTGAATCCGACGCGTCTGCCAATTCCGCCACGCCGGCCAACCAGCCAGAATATCTTATCACAAGATTTTCTGCGCCGCAAGCAAAAAATTATAAATCGGCTATGTTCAAACGTATTCCAATATTATATAATATCTTGATACGGAAAAAACATATGCACCTTGAAAGGAGCTACCATGCCAACACAAGTTATACAAATCGGAGCAATCGGACTTATCTTTGTCCTTATGTATCTTTTGATGATACGCCCACAGAGGAAGCGCGAAAAGCAGGTCAACGAAATGCGTTCGGCGCTGAAAGCCGGGGACAGCATTACGACCATCGGCGGGATCAAGGGCAAAATCGTTTCAGTGAAAGACGATTCTCTCGTGATACAGGTCGGCGCCGATAAGGTGAAGATGGAGATAATGAGATGGGCCATATCCAAAATTGATGAATCCGGCTCCGCGTCAAAGTCGAGTTCGGCGGCGAAGAAGCCCGCGGCAAAGGCCGAGGAAAAGGAAGAAGAACCGAAGCCCGCCCGCAAGCCGCGCAAGCTGACGGCAAAAACCGATGCGGAGCCGGAGGGGGAAGCGACGCCGGATACCGAAACGGACGAGTAATTTCACAGATAAGTAAATAAAAAGATAGAGATAGTTGTAGAGGCGGTAGATATGATAAAAAAAATCGGAGCGCTGCTCATAATAGCGATAATTGTTTTTGCGTGGATAGTGACGATACGCGGCGTCGGCCCGGTCGGCCCCATTCAGAAGGACATCAAGACGGGGCTGGACATTTCCGGCGGCGTCAATGTGGTGCTTGAGGCGCAGACACAGGATATAACGGACGAGGCGGATCTCGACCGCATCATGAAACAGACGCAAGCGGTCATCGAGCGCAGAAGTAATGTCATGGGCCTCTCCGAAACCGTCGTAACTATCGAGGGGAAAAACAAGATACGCGTTGAGATGCCCGGCGCCGAAAACGCGGAGGAAGCCATTGAAACGATAGGCCAGGTAGCGCAGCTGAAATTCCTGACGGCTGACGGCAAGGAAATGCTGAACGGGTCCGACATCAAGGATTCGGGCGTAGAGCGCGACCAGAATACGGCGGGATATGTCGTAACCTTGAAGTTTACGAAAGAGGGCGGCGAAAAGTTCTATCAGGCGACTTCCATAGCCTCGGCGAGTTCCATTCCTGCGGAAGATGTGATGCAGCCCGTACAGACGGTGGCGGAGGACGCTACCGCGGAACCGGCTGCGGACGCAGCCGCAACGGACCCGGACGCGCCGGCGACGCCGTCAACGCCCGTTGATATTGACTATTCGCGCGTTCAGGACAAAGAGGGCAACATATACCGGAACCCGGCAGGGTTTGGCCTCTCGGCGAATCAGGTCATTATCGTACTCGACGATGAAATTATTTCCGCGCCCTCGGCAAGCGAGCCGATCAACGGCACCGACGCCATTATCGAATCCTTCACCCAGGATAGGGCGAAAGAGCTTTCCCAGCTGATACGGGGCGGCGCTCTGCCGGTGGAACTGAAGGAAGTCGAAAGCTCACAGGTCAGCGCGACCCTCGGTATTGACGCGCTGAAAGACAGTATCCTTGCGGGCATTATCGGCATCGCGCTGATTTTTCTGCTGATGTTAGTCGCCTACCGTTTGCTCGGTTTCTGCGCAAATATCGCGCTGATGCTGTATATACCGGCGCTGCTCTGGATTCTTGTGGCCTTGAAGGGCGTACTGACGCTGCCGGGCATTGCGGGTATTATCCTCTCAATAGGTATGGCGGTGGATACGAACGTCATCATATTCGCGCGCGTGAAGGAGGAAGTCGGCAACGGCAAGACGATACGCGTGGCGGCCAGCCATGGTTTCCGGCGCGCGCTCGGCACGGTTATCGATGCGCAGCTGACGACGCTGATTGCGGGTTTGGTCCTCTACCAGTTTGGCACCGGCCCCGTGAAAGGGTTCGCGCTCACGCTTATTATCGGTATTATTCTCGGCATCGTTACGGCCATTATCGTGACGAACCTGTTTACGAATGTCTGTATTGAGACAAAGGCGCTTGCGAAACCCTTCCTGATCGGCGTGAAAGAGGGACAGGCGGATCAGCATACGCAGCTCAAGCACAAGTTTGATTATCTGAAACGCCGGAAGCTCTACTATATCATCACGCTCGTCATACTTATCGGTGGCATCGGCCTCGGCCTTCTCCGCGGGTATAACTGGGGCATAGACTTTACGGGCGGCACCATGGTCCAGGTGGACATGGGCAAGGTCGTCACGACGGAGCAGATGCAGGATACGCTGAAGAAGAACGATATTGAAGGTTCGAGCATCCAGCATTACGATACGGACAGCGGCGCGGATAACGGCGTTATCATCAAAACCACGAAGGCGCTCAGCGCAAAAGAGGTGGAGAAGCTCTACGACAGCCTGACGTCCGAATACAAGCTGAAAGAAGGCGCGGAGAAGAACTATCAACAATTTGGCCCGTCCATCGGCGATGCGTTGAAAAAGAACGCGGTCATCGCGGTGCTTATCGCGGCGCTCGGCATGCTTATCTATATCGTTATCCGGTTCAGATGGCGGTTCGGTGTGGCAGCCATTGTGGCGGAATTCCACGATGTATTTATGATGATTGCGCTTTACGGTATCTTCCACTTCTCGGTAAACAACCCGTTTATCGCCGCGATATTGACCATCGTCGGCTACTCGATAAACGATACGATAGTTATTTTCGACCGAATACGGGAGAATCTCGGCCTTATGTCGAGAAAACCGCTCTACGAAATTGTCAATACGAGTGTGGACCAGACGCTTATTCGAAGCCTTATGACTTCGTTCTCTACCATGCTTGCCGTCCTGCCGCTCGTCATATTCGGTGGAACGACGATTCGGGAGTTCGCGGTACCTCTGATGATAGGTATCATCTGCGGCGCGGCGTCCTCGATATTTATCGCGAGCCCGATATTCTATGAGCTGAACCGCATAGGCGGTAAGAACGGCAAGAGAAGCCGTTACAGCGCTTCGCTGAAACAGACGAACGCGAAGGAAACGGGCTACGGCGCAAAGGGCAAGGGCAAACAGAGCAAAAGCAAACGGCGCGGCCCCTATGACGGGGCAGTCGTATAGACAGGGCGCCATGCGGATACAGACGACTTTATGGAAGGTATTTCAGACAAGGAGCGAAGCGGAGGATGGTTCCCTGCGGCGGCGCGAACGCGACGCCGCGCGTAAGCGGGCGAAACGCGCCCGCCTCGCGGCCCCCTGCCTGAAAACCGGACATTGAGGAGGCTGTATGAATAGACTGGAGACATTTCTGGGCGAGCTGCTCGGGATAAATCCGAATATTGACATAGGCCTTATCGAGAAGGCGTATGAAAAGGCCGAGCAGATGCATGAAGGGCAGATGCGCAAATCCGGCGACCCGTATTTAGTCCATCCGATTGAAGTGTCGAAGATACTCGCCGAGCTCGGCATGGACGAACGCGCCATCGCCGCGGGCCTGCTTCATGACGCGGTGGAGGACACCCCGTACAGCATCGAGGACGTAAGGGAGGATTTCGGCAGCGACATCGCGCTGCTCGTTGACGGCGTTACGAAACTCGGCTCTCTCGCGATAGATACGAAGGAGGAACGTCAGGCGGAGAATATGCGCAAGATGTTCCTCGCTATGTCGAAGGACATCCGCGTCCTCATTATCAAGCTCGCGGACCGCCTGCACAATCTTCGCACGATAAACTATATGAACCGCGACCAGATCCTTGAGAAATGCCGCGAAACGATAGAGATATATGCTCCGCTTGCGGGACGCCTCGGCATCTATACGATCAAGTTCGAGCTTGAGGACATCGCGCTGAAATATCTCGATACGGAGGCCTATTACCGCATAGTCGATCAGGTCAAGGAAAAACGCGATGAGCGCAGCAAGGCGATTGAAAATGTGATTGACGCTATCAAGAACGCCCTGGATGAGCTCGGCATAGCGTATGAGATAACGGGACGATCCAAGCACTTCTACAGCATCTATAACAAGATGAAGTATCAGAACAAGCAGATCGACGAGATATTCGACCTGACCGCCGTACGCATTATCGTGGATACAGTAAAGGACTGTTATACCGCGCTCGGCATGGTACATACGATGTGGAAGCCGCTTCCGGGCCGTTTCAAGGACTATATCGCGATGCCGAAGCCGAATCGCTATCAGTCGCTGCATACGACCATGATCGATGAGAAAGGGCAGCCTTTCGAAATACAGATACGTACGTGGGCCATGCATCGCATCGCGGAATACGGCATCGCGGCGCACTGGAAGTACAAAGAGGGCTCGGACGGCGACCAGGAGGAGGTGAAGCTTGCGTGGCTCCGCCAGACGCTCGAGTGGAACCAGGATATAAACGACCCGCGCGAGTTTATGGAAACGCTGAAATTGGACCTCTTTTCGAACCAGGTGTTCGTCCTGACGCCGAAGGGGGATGTGGTGGAACTGCCCGCGGGTTCGACGCCCCTCGATTTCGCGTTCAAAATACATACGGACATCGGCGCCAAGTGCGTCGGGGCAAAGATAAACGGCAAGATGGTGCCGATAGACTATACGCTGCACAACGGCGAAATAGTCAATATACTGACGCAGAACAACTCAAAAGGCCCGAGCATCGACTGGCTGAAGATAGCTAAGAGCAGCAATGCGAAGTCGAAGATACGGCAGTGGTTGAAGAAGCAGGACAAATCACTGAATATCGACCGCGGTAAGGATCTGCTCGAAAAGTCCGTCCGGCGCAAGGGCTACGACACGCATGATATTATACGGAATACCTGGATACTGCGTATCGCGAAGGAACTGAAATTTTCCTCCTCGGAGGACCTCTACCACGCGCTTTCGAACGGCGGCCTGCCCGTCAGAAAAGTGGTTTCGATGCTCGAGGCTTTGTACGCCGAAGAGAAGTCGCTTGCGGCGACGCCGCTGCCGGCTGACGCGGAGCTTAAAAAACTCACGAAGGGCGCCAAATCCACCGGCGGCGCGGGCAGCGGCAGTGATGTGGTCGTGGAGGGCGCGCCGAATATGCTCGTCCGGTTTTCGAAATGTTGCAGCCCGCTCCCCGGCGACGAGATCACGGGGTTTGTGACAAAGGGGCGCGGATTGTCGATACACCGCACGGACTGCGTCAATATACTGAACCTGCGCGAGGAGGACAGGGCGCGCCTTATGGCGGTCTCGTGGAGCGGCCAGAAGAAGCAGGGCGTATACGATGCGGATATCGTAATACGCGCGCAGGACCGCAAGGGTTTGTTCTCAGATGTTTCGCGCAAATGCGTGGAACTCGACGTCAATATCGTCGGCATAGGCTCAAAGACCTATGAGGACGGCAGCGTCATCATGAACCTGAAAATATCCGTCGAGAGCCGCGACCGCATGGACAAGATCCTGCGCACGCTGCGCGGCATCGAAAGTGTACTGGAAGTAAAGAGATCGGGAGAAAATATCGAATGAAAATCTATTCTATTGTAGCGGGAAGCATCGGCACGAACTCATATCTGCTTCTGTCCGATGACGAAAAAGAGGCGGCGATAATAGATCCGGCCGTATTTATCCCCGAATTTGCGGAGAAAATAGACGGACTCGGGGCGACGCTGAACTATATTCTGTTGACGCACGGACACGGCGACCATACGGGCGGGATCCCGGAATTTAAAGAACGGTTTCCGGACGCGAAGCTTGCCGCCGGCCGGCATGAGGAGGAGCTTCTGCGCAATGCAAGCGTGAATTATTCCTCAGTGATCCTCGGCGCGGAGGTGAACCCGATGCCGGATATTCTCCTGAAGGACGGCGATGAGCTGAAGGTCGGGAATCTGACGTTGAAAGTCATCGAGACGCCGGGCCATACGGCGGGCGGCGTCTCCTACCTTGTGAATAATGAAGTGCTGTTCTCGGGCGACACGCTGTTCCGCGGTTCCGTCGGGCGGACCGACCTGCCAACGGGGGATATGATTACACTGCTGCGCTCCATCAGGGAGAAGCTCTTTACGCTCGACGACGAGGTGCGCGTGCTGCCGGGCCATATGCAGGACACGACGATTGGCCGCGAGAAACGGACCAATCCCTTTGTCTGATAGGGTATAATATATGCACAGGGACAGTTTGTGTTGAGGGAGTAAGGAATTTGGAGATACAGGCGCCGAAAGGCACGAAAGATATACTGCCGGGGAGCATTCCGGCGTGGAATTATGTGGAACGGGTTTTCGCGGATATATGCCGCCTCTTCGGCTTCGAGGAGATACGGACGCCGGCCTTCGAGCAGACGGAACTGTTTGCGCGCGGCGTCGGCGATACCTCGGACATCGTACAAAAGCAGATGTACACCTTTGACGACCTCGGCGGCCGCAGCATGACGCTGCGCCCCGAAGGTACGGCGGGCGTGGTGCGCGCCTTTATCGAAAACAAACTGTACGCCGCGCCGCAGCCGACAAAACTCTGGTACGAAATACCCTGTTTCCGCTATGAAAAACCGCAGTCGGGGCGTTTGCGCGAGTTTCACCAGTTCGGCGTTGAGGTCTATGGCCCGGCGGATATGCTCGCGGACGCGGAAGTCATCGCGCTTGCGGACACGTTTCTGCGGCGGCTCGGCCTTACTGATTTCTCGCTGCGTATCAACAGTATCGGTTGCCCGGAGTGCCGCGTGAAATACCGCGACGCGCTGAAGGGATTCTTTGAGCCGAAATTTGACGAACTCTGTGACACGTGTAAGTCGCGCTTTGAAACGAACCCGATGCGCATACTCGACTGCAAGTCGTCCGTCTGTCAGGAGCTTGGAAAGGGCGCGCCGGTCATCTTAGACTATATCTGCGAGGACTGCGCGGCGGCCTTTGCGGACCTGCAAAAGAACTTGGACGCCCTCGGGATTCCCTACAGCGTAGATCCGGGCATCGTGCGCGGGCTCGACTACTATACGAAAACGGCGTTTGAATTCGTCTCGGACGCGGTCGGCGCGCAGGGCACGCTCTGCGGCGGCGGGCGTTATGATAAACTTATCGAGGAAATCGGCGGCCCCGATATGCCGGGCGTCGGTTTCGGGCTCGGTATTGAGCGGCTGCTGCTCGCCATCGAGTCCGCAGGTGTAGAGATACCCGCGCCCGAAAAAGCGGCGGCCTTTATTGTCTCTCTCGGGGACGGGCCGAAAGCGGCGGCGCTCGCGCTTGCGGCTGAGCTGCGTGGACGCGGCATTGCCGTGCTGCTCGACGATATGGGGCGCGGCATGAAGCCTCAGATGAAGTACGCGGACCGCAGCGGGGCGCGCTACACGATTATTATCGGAGATGACGAATTGGCGGCGGGGACGGTGACGCTGCGAAATATGGAAACGGGAGAACAGGAACGCATACCGGCAGATTCGGTTGCGGATGCGTTGAAGTGAAGCATATGCGCTCTCATAATGCGCTATAATAAATACTAAGAGAACTGACGAACGAAAGGACACTATTTGGCGGAATTAATTAAACGGACCCATTATTGCGGAACACTGCGCGAATCCGATAGAGGGGAACGCGTCTGCGTAAACGGATGGGTGAACAAGAGCCGCCGGCTTGGCGCGCTCGTCTTTACGGATATACGCGATAAGACGGGGATAGTACAGGCCGTGTTTTCCGAAGGGCTCACGGACGGAATTTTTGCGGCTGCGGAGGGTCTGCGCAGCGAATTTGTGATTGGCGTCACGGGCAGGGTGCGCGCGCGCGAATCCGTGAATAACGGTATTCCGACGGGCGCTATCGAGATCGCGGCCGAATCCCTGACCATCTATTCCCGGGCGGATACGCCGCCCATCTATGTGCGGGACGATGATAACGCGGATGAGAGTCTGCGCCTTGCCTATCGGTATCTCGATCTGCGCAAGCCAAAGATGCAGCGCAACCTCACGTTCCGGCATACGGTGTGCCGCGTGACGCGCGACTACTTCGCCGATAACGGCTTTACGGAAGTCGAAACGCCTATGCTGATACGGCCGACGCCGGAGGGCGCGCGCGACTACCTCGTGCCGAGCCGCGTGAGCAAAGGGAATTTTTACGCGTTGCCGCAATCGCCGCAAATGTACAAGCAACTGCTGATGGCCGGCGGTACGGACCGTTACTTCCAAATCGTGAAGTGTTTTCGCGACGAGGACCTGCGCGCCGACCGTCAACCGGAATTTACGCAGATAGACCTCGAACTGTCCTTCACGGACGAAGATGAAGTGATTGCCGTAAACGAAGGGTATCTCGCGCGCCTCATGAAGGAGACGAAGGGTATCGAGGTGAGCCTGCCGTTTCCGCGCCTGACGTGGCGGGAGGCGATGGACGCCTACGGAAGCGATAAGCCCGACACGCGGTTTGACATGAAAATCGTCGATATTTCGGATGCCGTGCGCGATTCGGATTTCCCGGTCTTTGCGGGCGCATTGGCGGACGGCGGCTCGGTGCGCGGCCTCTGCGCCGTGGGCGCTGAGGGGTTATACAGCCGCAAGGATGTGGACAAGCTTGCGGACAAAGCAAAGGAGTCCGGTGCAAGCGGGCTGATATGGATACGGCTTTCGGTTGAGGGCATCAAGTCCTCCGTCGGAAAATTCTTCACGGATGAACAGCTGCTCGGGCTTGCCGCGCGGTTTGGCGCGGAGCAGGGTGATTTGCTGCTGATAGCGGCCGGGGATGACGCCGTCATTCTCGACGCGCTCGGACGGCTGCGTCTGCTACTCGGCGAAAAGCTTGGGCTTATAGACGAGGGGCGCTATGACTTCCTCTGGGTCACGGAGTTCCCGCTCTTTGAATACGATAAGGAAAACGGCAGATACAAGGCTATGCACCATCCGTTTACGGCCCCGTATGAGTCCGATGCCGGTATGATAGAGAGCGATCCGGGACGCGTCCGCGCGCGCGCCTATGATATTGTGCTGAACGGTTCGGAAATCGGCGGCGGCAGCATCCGTATCCATGACCGGGATATGCAGGATCGTATGTTCCGCGCGCTCGGGCTCAAAGAGGACGAGATACAAGAGAAGTTCGGCTTTCTGCTTGAAGCGTTCCGCTACGGCGTCCCGCCGCACGGCGGGCTTGCGTACGGCCTCGACCGCCTCGTGATGCTGCTGCTCGGCGAGGAAAGCATCCGGGACACGATAGCGTTTCCGAAAAACCAGGCGGCCGAAGACCCCGTCAGCCGCGCGCCCGGGGAAGCGACGACGGAACAGCTCGATGAGCTTGGTCTCGCGCTGCTATGAGAATCGGCGTACTCGGCGGTAGTTTCGACCCCCTGCATCTCGGCCATCTGACGCTTGCGGAAAACGCGCGCGTCAGCGCCGGCCTGTCAAAGGTTCTGTTTATGCCGGCGAGCATACAGCCTTTCAAGCAGGATATGCGCTTTTCGCCGGATGATGAGCGCGTAGCCATGATAGAGTTTGCCGCGCGCGAAAACCCGTACTTTGAACTTTCGTGGGTCGAACTCGAACGGGGCGGCGTCAGCTATACGATAGACTCGCTGCGCGAACTGCGCGCCGGGCTGCCGGCCGGTGATGAACTCGCGTTTATCCTCGGGACGGATATGTTCCTTATGGTCGAAAAGTGGCATAGGTCGGGGGAGCTGCTGCGCGAATTCGGCCTCATAGTCGGTACGCGCCCGGGATACCGGGACGACGAGGTTTCGGCGCTCGCGGAAAAGCTGCGGAGCGCATACGGGACGCGCATAGATATGGTCGGCAGTTCCGCGATGCTGCTGTCCGCTTCGGAGATACGGAAACGGCTCACACAGGGCGAAAGTATACGGTACCTCGTCCCCGAAGATGTGCGGTGTTACCTGCTCGTGCGCGCGAAAGAAAATCCCTCCCGCTGGGAGCACACGAAACGCGTCATGGATTTCGCGGCGGAGCTTGCCGCGCGTTACGGCGAAAATGTCTATCGCGCGAAGATAGCCGCGCTGCTGCACGATTACTGCAAGGACAGCTCGGGCGGGGTTGAAAACAATCTGACGCACGGAGCGCTTGCGGCGCAAGCGGCTGCCGGGGAATTCGGCATAAGCGACGAGGATGTGCTGAACGCGATCCGTTATCATACGACGGGCAGGGAAAATATGAGCCGGCTTGAAATGATACTCTTTATCGCCGATACGCTTGCGCCCGGCAGGACCTATTCCGAAGCGGCGCAGCTGCGGGAGCTTGCGCGGAAGGACCTGCGCGTCTGCACCCTTGCCGTGCTGATCGAACTCAAGCGCTATCTCGCGGCAAACGGCTATGACAGCTCGCGGGACAGCGAGGACGCCATCAAGTGGTTAGAACAGGAATTGACGGAGACAACAACGAGGTGAGTATGGAATTAACGCAGAGAATAGCACATATTATAGACGATAAGAAGGGTGCGGACATCGTTATCATCGACATATCCGGTTTGTCGTCATTCGCGGATTTTTTCATCAACGCGACAGCGTCGAATACGCGTATGCTCGATACCATCGTGCAGGAAATCGATGCGAAGCTCTCGGCGGACGGCATACAGCCGAAGAGTATCGAGGGCAAAGCGGCTTCGGGCTGGGTACTCGCGGACTATGGCGACGTGATCGTGAATATTTTCCTTGAGGAACAGCGGAACACATATCAGATAGAAAAGCTCTGGAGCGACGGGGCGTTTATCGAATTCAGCGGAAGTGAAAGGTGAGGCGGCGGACGGGCTATGAAGAAATACGAACCTGCGGAAATTGAAACAAAGTGGCAGCACCGGTGGGAAGAGGAAAAGCTGTTTGCAACCGGCGAGGATGCGGAAAGGGAAAACTTCTATTTGCTCGAGATGTTCCCGTACCCGTCCGGAAAGCTGCATATGGGCCATGTGCGGAATTATTCCATCGGGGATGTGGCGGCGCGTTTCCTGACGATGAAGGGATACAATGTGCTGCACCCTATGGGTTGGGACGCCTTCGGGCTGCCGGCCGAAAACGCGGCTATCAAGAACGGCATCCATCCCTATATCTGGACCAAGGAGAATATCGGCGAAATGCGCGCGCAGCTAAAGCAGCTCGGCTTTGCGTACGATTGGAACCGCGAGATTGCGACCTGCAATCCCGGTTACTACCGGTGGACACAGTGGATTTTTATCCAGTTCTACAAGGCGGGGCTTGCGTACAAGAAGAAGAACCCCGTGAATTGGTGCCCGTCCTGCGAGACCGTGCTTGCAAACGAACAGGTGGTGGATGGCCGCTGTGAGCGCTGCGGCGCCGAGGTCGGCAAGCGTGATTTGGAGCAGTGGTATCTGAAAATCACGGACTACGCTGACCGGCTCTTAAGCGACCTCGACACGCTCGACGGCTGGCCCGCAAAAGTCAAGACGATGCAACGGAACTGGATTGGCCGCAGCACGGGCGCGGAAGTCGATTTCGGGATCAAAGAGAGCGACAGGAAGCTGAGAATATTCACGACGAGGCCGGATACGCTTTTCGGCGTGACCTATATGGTCCTCGCCCCCGAGCATCCCTATGTAGATGAGTTGACCTCAGGAACGGACTACGAGGCGCAGGTAGCGGCATTCCGGGATAAACTTCAGTACCTCAGCGATAGAGACAGAAATTCGACGACGCTTGAAAAGGAGGGCCTCTTTATCGGAAGATACGCCGTCAACCCGCTGAACGGCGCGGAGATACCCATCTATATCGCGAACTACGTGCTGATGGACTATGGCACGGGCGCTATTATGGCCGTACCCGCCCACGACACGCGCGACTTTGAGTTTGCCGTAAAATACGACCTGCCCATTATTCCCGTTATCGATCCCGGCAATCCGGACATCGATACGGAGAACCTGAAGGAAGCCTTTGTCGCCGAGGGCGTCCTCATCAATTCGGGCGCGTTCAACGGCCTGAATAATAAAGAGGCTATCGTCAAGATCACGGATTATCTCGAGGCGGAGCATATCGGCGTGAAGTCCGTCAATTTCCGGCTGCGCGACTGGCTTATCTCGCGGCAGCGGTATTGGGGCACGCCGATACCGATGATATACTGCAAAAACTGCGGTTGGCAACCCGAAAAGGAAGAAAACCTGCCCGTGCTGTTGCCGACGGACGTGGAGTTCTCCGGCAAAGGGGAATCGCCGCTGACGACGAGCAAATCGTTCAGGGCCGCGGTCTGCCCCGTCTGCGGAGGGGAAGCCGAGCGCGAGATAGATACGATGGATACCTTCCTCGATTCCTCGTGGTATTTTTTGCGGTTCTGTGACGCGCGGAACGAAGAAGAGGTATTCGACAGGGCCAAGGCGGGCTATTGGATGCCCATAGACCAGTATATCGGCGGGGTGGAACACGCGATACTGCACCTGCTCTATGCGCGGTTTTTTACGAAATTCCTCTCCGACATCGGGTGGGCGCCCGTTATCGAACCGTTTATGAACCTGCTCACCCAGGGCATGGTGCTGAAGGACGGCGCGAAGATGTCGAAGTCGCTCGGGAACGTCGTTTCACCCGAGGAAATCATCGAAAAGTACGGCGCGGATACGGCGCGGCTCTTCATACTCTTTGCCTCGCCGCCCGAAAAGGAGCTCGAATGGTCGGACGCGGGCGTCGAGGGCAGCTACAGGTTCCTGAACCGCGTCTATCGGATCGTCAATGAATTCCTCGAAATCGCGGCGGGCAGTCCGGCAGGCGAACCTCCGGCGGCGGCCGGCGCCGATGCCGCGAAAGACCTCACACGCGCAATGAACGCGGCAATCAAAAAGGTCGGCGAGGACATCGGACGCCGTTTCAATTTCAATACGGCAATCAGCTCTATCATGGAATTTGTGAACGCGATGTACCGGTACAAAGATGCGGGGACTTTCGACCCCGGACTTGCGCGCCGGGCGGCTGAAACGCTGATATTGCTGCTTTCGCCGTTTACGCCGCATATCTGCGAGGAACTCTGGGAGGCGGCGGGCCATGAGGCGTCCGTCTACGGCGAGGCGTGGCCGGAATTTGACGAGGACGCCCTCACGCTCGACACGGTGGAAATAGCGGTGCAGATAAACGGCAAAATCAGAGGGCGCCTGCAGGTCCGGACGGGGCTTTCCCCGGACGCTCTTGTAGAGGCTGCGCTTGCGGACGAGGCTATCGCGCCGTTTGTGGCCGGCAAAGAAATCATAAAAAAAATCGGTGTCCCGGATAAACTCGTGAACATCGTTGTCAAAGGATAAGAACAAGAAAGATATACAGAAGGAAGAGAACTATGGAAGAAAGCAATAAAAAAGTGAGAGATTTCAGACGGTCGGCGCGCGCGGCGCGAACCAAGATCGCAAATTCAGGGCGCAGCGCGTCGGGCGGAAAGGCGCAGGCCGCGGGGAGCCGCGGTACGGCGACGAAAAAGGCCGAACAAAAAAAATCCGTGCCGCAAAAGCAGAAAAATGAAAGGCCGGCGAAGGGCAGGGCGGTAAAAGCGGCGGCGGCAACGGACGAGCTGCGCATCATTCCGCTCGGAGGCTTGAATGAGATAGGCAAGAACATCACGGCGTTCGAATACGGGGACGAGATCATCATCGTGGATTGCGGTATGTCGTTTCCCGAGGACGAGATGTTCGGCATCGATGTCGTGATACCGGATTTCGAATACCTCGAACAGAATAGCGCGCGTATACGCGGCCTGCTCGTAACGCACGGGCATGAGGACCATATCGGCGCCATCCCGTATCTGCTGAAAAAGATACCGATGCCGATATACGCGACGAAGCTGACGATAGGGCTTATAGAATCCAAGCTTGCGGAACACGGCCTGCGGGCCGATATGCACGCGATAAGCGCGGGCCAGAAGCTAAACGTCGGCGTGTTTGGCATCGAAGCGATACGCATGACGCATTCAATAGCCGATTCGCTCGCTTTCGCAATCAATACCCCGGTCGGCCTCATATTCCATACGGGTGATTTCAAAATCGATTATACGCCCGTCGACGGTGAACCGATGGACTTTGGCAAACTCGCGGAGATAGGTTCGCGCGGTGTGCTGCTCATGCTTTCGGACAGCACGAATGCGGTGCGCAAGGGCTATACGAAATCGGAACGGCATCTCGACGCCGTGATGGACGGCATATTCCGCGACGCGAAAAGCCGCATTATTGTCGCAACCTTTGCGTCGAACGTACACCGCATACAGACGATTATCAATACGGCCGTGAAATACGGCAGGAAAGTGACCCTGTCGGGCCGCAGCATGCTGCGGATTCTTGACATTGCGACGGAAATGGGCTATATACAGATTCCCAAGAACGTCCTTATCGACATCAACCAAATCGGAAAGACGCCGGACAGCAAGCTCGTCATCATCACGACGGGCAGCCAAGGAGAGCCGATGTCGGCGCTGACGCGCATGGCGCTCGGCGACCACCGTTCCGTATCCATCAAACACGGCGATAAGATAATACTCTCGTCAAGCCCGATTCCCGGCAATGAAAAGACCGTGTCGAATGTCGTCAATATGCTGCTCGAACGCGGCGCTGACGTGGTGTATTCGGATATTGCGGACATCCATGTCTCGGGGCACGCATGCAGCGAGGAACTGAAAATCATGCTTTCGCTCATCCG
>JAITEX010000031.1 GCA_031281765.1 Eubacteriales Family XIII. Incertae Sedis bacterium
TCGATCTCCGACATGATTTCGTCGGTTCTGTCTACGGATGTGCCGTAGGGGACCTCCGCCGTGATGCTCAGCTGCCCTTCGTCGCTCGACGGCAGGAGTTCGCCGCCGACAAGGCCGACTAAGGCGGCCGAAACCGCGAGCAGTACCACGCAGATAATGACGACGGTCTTCCGGTGATGCAGCGCGAATTTGATAGAGCGCGAATAGCCGCGAATGCCGCGGTCGATAAAGCGGCCAAAGGCGGCGAGCGGCGAGAACCTGCGGCTCTCCGCCGGCAGCTTTTCCGCGCCCTCGTTATACCCGAACACGTCCACATCCTCCTGCCCGATATGCAGGAGCCGTGAGCAGAGCATGGGTATGACGGTCAGCGCCACGAGCAGAGAGCAGATAAGCGCAAAACCTATGGTAAACGAAAATTCTTTAAAGATGGTAGCGGCGAGGCCCTCCACAAATACTATCGGCAGGAAGACGGCTATCTTCGTCATCGTCGCGGCAAAGACCGGCATCGTCACTTCCTTTGTTCCCTGAACCGACGCGTCGTGCGGCGAAAGCCCGCGCGCGCGATGCCGGAAGATATTCTCCATGACGACTATCGAGTCGTCCACCAGCATACCGATCCCGACGGCAAGGCCCGCAAGCGAAAGCATATTCATCGTAAAGCCCGTCGCAAACATAAGGATAAAGGTCGCGATAATGGACGTCGGTATGGATATGGCGATAATGAGCGTCGAGATGACTTTGCGCAGGAAGAGCAGGCAGATAAGGACGGCAAAGAGGCAGCCGAGCAGCGCGCTTTCCGCCACAAAGCTGATAGACTCGTCGATAAACTGGGATTGGTCGACGGAACTCGTGAAGTGCAGGTCCCTGTTTCCGGCTTCGAGGTCGGCCACCGCCTTTTCGAGCTGGCGCGAAACCTGCACTGTATTCGCGACGGTCTGCTTCGTAATGCTGATGCCGATGGCCGGCTTGCCATTGACGCGGCCGATGGAGGTCTGCTCTTTCTCAGCTTCCTTTATGTCGGCTATGTCGCCAAGGCGCACTATCTCGCGCGTAGCAAGCGGCAACCCCACGTTTTTTATATCGTCTATCGAGGTGAAATCGCCCGTGGTGCGCACCACCATATCCTTCGAGCCTTTCGTGACAGCGCCGCTCGGCAGCGATATATTATTCGCGGCAAGCAGCTGCGAAATGGTGGCGAGCGTCAGGCCGTAGCCATCTAATTTCGACTGGTCCACTTCAACGCTTATCTCTTTCGACGTGCCGCCGAAGACCTGCGCGGAAGCCACGCCCTCGGTCCGCTCTATCGCGGGAAGTACCTCGTCGTTTACGAGACGCGTCAGTTCGTTCAGGTCACGGTCGGAGCTGACATACATGACCGCAACCGGCAACATGCTCGGGTCCATGGAAATGACCATCGGCTTCGTCGCGTCGTCCGGCAGGTAGTCCGCGACAAGGTCTATCTTCTCACGCATGTCGAGGCCCGCGAAGTTCATGTCCGTGCCGTTCTTGAATTCGGCGAGGACGAGCGACATGCCGTCCATGCTGTAACTCGTCATGGAGTTCAGGTTTTCGACGGTCGCTATCTGCTGTTCCACGGGGCGCGTGACCATGCTCTCTATCTCCGCCGGCGCGGCGTTCGGGTAGTTGACCACCACGACGGACATCGGCAGTTCCATCTTCGGGAATAAATCCACAGGGAGCCGCGTAAAGGAGATGGCGCCGAAAGCCACGATAATGAGCATGAGCATTATCGTGGATACGGGCCGGTTTATCGCTGTTCTTGAAATATTCATGCGGCTATCTTTACTTCCGAGCTTTCA
The DNA here is from genome assembly GCA_031281765.1 of Eubacteriales Family XIII. Incertae Sedis bacterium. Lineage (GTDB taxonomy): Bacteria > Bacillota > Clostridia > Peptostreptococcales > Anaerovoracaceae > JAITEX01. The sequence continues at coordinate 1,821 of JAITEX010000031.1, forward strand.
TCAACGTAGTATTGACCTTCGTAGATGACCTTGTCCCCAACCGCAATACCGCTCCTTATTTCTATATTTTTGCCGTCGTCAAGCCCCGTTTCCACTTCTTTCAGCCCGGCCTTGCCGTCCGCGTTCACGATGGCGACGATCTGCTTGCCGGATTTTATCATGACCGCGTCCGACGGAATTATGATAACGTCCGCCGCCCGTCCCGTCGTAAGCGTCACTTCCGCAAACATGCCCGGATTTACGCCGGGCGCGTCCCCGTCAAATGCGATAATGACGGGATAGGTCGTCTGGCCCTGCGGCGGTGACGGCACTATCGTCTCTATCTTTGCGGGCAGCGCCTCATCAGAAACCGCGCTGATTTTTACGGCAGCCGCGTCGCCGGCCTTGATTTTCGGAAGCGTACTCTCGGATACGCTCATCGTCACGCGAATGTCCGAAACGTTCGATATGACGGCGGCCGGAACGGTCTGCGCGGCCATGCCGCCCGTCTGCACGTTCAGCAGGGTGACCGTGCCGGAGATGGGGCTTTTCACCGTCAGGTTTGCCAGCGCGTCCGACGCGGCCTTTACGCCCTCGGACGCCAACTGATATTGTATATCCGCCTGGTCATAACCGGCCTCGGCCTGCGCGAGCCCTTGCTCAATCTGGGCAACCGCCGCCTTTGCGGCTTCGACGCCTTTCATGGCTTCCTGCAGGGCGGCCGGCTGCGGCGGCACGGCTGCGGACGCCTGTTTCACCGCATCCTCTGCGGCTTGCAGCGCCGCGTTCGCGTCGTCCCCGGCCTTCTGTAAATCCTTTACGGCTTTTGCGGCTTTGTCGCGCGCTTTCTTTGCGCCATCCGCCTGTATCTTTGCCTGATTCGCCTGACCGCTGACGTCCGCAGGGTCAAGCTTGAAGAGCACATCGCCCTCGGCTACCTTATCGCCGAGCGCCACGCTGACGGATTCCACCTTGCCGGGAATCTTCGGGAAAACGCTCACCTCTTTTTCGGCGGTCACCTTGCCCGTATAGACAGCGGTCACGGAAACCGTGCCAACTGCGGCTTCGGAAACGCTCACGCTCACCGCGCCCGCTTTCGTATCCTTTGCGGGATTCAGCGCCCGGTAGATTTCGCGCCCGCCGGCAATAGCCGCGAGCACCACAAGGAACGCGACAAAGACCACTATCAGTTTATTTCTCTTAGACATGATACCCTCACAATCGATACTCTATTATACCAGATTGCACAGGGGGACGGTTCCTTTGTGCGATTTTGTATACAATTTAACACAGCGGAACCGTCCCCCTGTGTCGTCCCTCTGTGTTGCGGCGCAAAAAAGGCGGCGTTTGGCGCGCCGCCCTCATTTTTATAGTTGCTTTTTCTGCGCTACACGAGCTCGAGAAAGACTTCCTCGGCGCCGTCGCCCTGGCGGGGGCCGAGCTTCAGAATGCGCGTGTAGCCGCCGTTCCTGTCTTCATACTTCTTCGCGGTCTGCTCAAACAGCTTCGTCACGACGTCCTCGTCAAAGATATAGGCGAGCGCCTGACGCCGTGCGTGGAGATCCCCGCGCTTTCCGAGCGTAATCATTTTTTCGGCCATACGGCGCGCTTCTTTCGCGCGGTGTTCCGTCGTCGTAATTCTTCCCTCGCGAAGCAGATCGGTGACTAAGTTCCTGAGCATCGCCTTCCTATGGGCGGTCGGTCTGCCTAATTTTCGGTAACCCGGCATCTTGCTCCTCCTTTCTATTCGTCGTTCGATTTAAAATCGAGATCGAGTTCTTCAAGCTTCTGCCTGACTTCTTCCAGGCTCTTGCGCCCGAGGTTCCTGACCTTCATCATGTCGTCCTCGCTGCGCTGCGTGAGCTCTTCCACGGTATTGATGTTCGCGCGCTTCAGGCAGTTGAAAGACCTGACCGAAAGCTCAAGCTCCTCAATAGTCATCTTCATCTTCTCGTGCGGCCCCGAATCGGCGGACTCTATCATGATTTCCATGCCGTTCGTGTTGTCGTCGAGTTCGATAAAGAGCTTCAGGTGCTCATACATGATTTTCGCGCCGATGGAAACGCTCTCGCACGGGGAAACGCTGCCATCCGTCCAAACCTCGAAAGTCAGTTTGTCGTAGTCCGTCAGCTGTCCTACGCGCGTATTCTCCACCGTGAAGTTCGCCTTGCGAACAGGGGTGTAGATAGAGTCTACGGGAATGACGCCTATCGGCGTCGACGCCGTCTTGTTCATCTCGGATGTCACATAGCCGCGCCCGCGCGAAAGATTGATTTCCATATAGATGGACGCGTCTTCCTCGAGCGTAGCGATGTGCAGCTCCGGATTGAATATCTGCACGCTTGAATCCGCCTGAATGTCGCCCGCGGTGACTTCTATCGGACCCGTCGCATCGATAATGGCGACCTTATCCTCGTCCCCGTTGATTTTTACGGCGAGCTTCTTCAGATTCAGAATGATTTCTGTTACATCTTCCTTCACGCCCGGTATCGTCGAAAACTCATGGAGTATCCCTTCGATTTTCACGGACGTTACCGCGGTACCCGGAAGTGACGAGAGCAGAATGCGGCGCAGGCTGTTACCCAGCGTAGTCCCGTATCCCCTCTCAAGCGGCTTGACGACGAACATACCGTAATTCACGTCGTCCGTAGGCATCATCTCTATGGTCGGCTTTTCTATTTCTAACACAATATTGCCTCCTTTGCCTGCTGATTACTTCGAGTACAACTCAACGATAAGGTGTTCGGATACCGGCGTATCGATTTCATCCCTCACCGGCAACGAAAGCACCGTGCCCTCAAGTTTGTCTACGTCCACACTAATCCACGCAGGGGCGGTAATCCGGAATTCCTTGATTTCCTTGAACTTGGCGCTGCTATGGCTCTTTTTCTTGACGGCTACCGTCTGGCCGGGTTTCACTTCATATGAAGGGATATTGACCTTTTTGCCGTCCACCGTGAAATGGCCGTGGTTCACGAGCTGGCGCGCTTCCTTGCGCGACGACGCGAACCCCATGCGGAATACGGTGTTGTCAAGCCGGGTCTCTAACATAATGAGCAGGTTTTCACCCGTAATACCTTTGCGCTTTGCAGCCTTGTCAAAGGTGTTACGGAACTGTTTTTCAAGCAGCCCGTAAAAGCGCTTTGCCTTCTGTTTCTCGCGGAGCTGAAGCCCGTAATCAGATACTTTCTTGCGTCCCTGGCCGTGTTGCCCGGGCGGATAATTTCTTCTTTCGAGCGCGCATTTCGTACTGTAGCAACGCTCACCTTTCAGGAAAAGCTTCTGGCTTTCCCTCCTGCACAGCCTGCAGGCTGCGTCAGTATATCTGGCCATATTCGTTTCCTCCTTTTATACTCTTCTGCGCTTCGGCGGACGACATCCGTTATGCGGAATCGGCGTAATGTCTTTTATCATCGTGATTTCCAGACCTGCCGACTGCAGCGCGCGGATAGCTGCCTCGCGTCCCGAACCCGGACCCTTCACATATACTTCGACATGCTTCAGGCCATGCTCCATGGCGCCTTTGGCCGCGGCTTCCGAGGCCATCTGCGCCGCGAACGGCGTGGACTTACGTGAGCCCTTGAAGCCGAGCGCACCTGCGCTGGACCACGCGAGAGCGTTTCCGCTCATATCCGTCAGGGTCACCAGAGTATTGTTGAAAGACGCCTGGATATGCGCCTGACCTTTTTCAATATTCTTTCTTTCGCGTCTTTTTCTTCTGACTGTTTTTTTTGTAGCCATTTATTGAATCCTCCTGGTGAGATCAGATTAATCCGACTTCTTGCGTCTGCCGACAGTTTTCGGCGGCCCCTTGCGGGTGCGCGCGTTCGTCTTTGTGTTTTGACCGCGCACGGGCAGGCCGCGTCTGTGCCTGATACCTCGATAGCAGCCGATTTCCATCAGCCGTTTGATGTTCAGACTGATGTCGCGCCGCAAATCGCCTTCCACGCTGTAGTCGCTGTCAATGATTTTCCTGATCTTACCGGCGTCTTCTTCGGAGAGGTCCTTTACACGGATGTCCGGGTCAACGCCTGCTTTTGCAAGGATTTCCTGAGATGTTGAAAGGCCTATGCCGAATATGCGGGTAAGGCCGATCTCTATTCTTTTTTCTCTCGGCAAGTCTACGCCTGCAATACGAGCCATATGGAATTTCCTCCTGTAATCAAACTATGTTTTCAGTATATAATCTCGCACGCTGTTCCGGGCAATCCCGTGTCTCACGACATGAGCATTCGCCGCACCCGACCCCGCGTGTTGTTAACCGTAATTAACCCTGCTTTTGCTTATGCTTCGGGTTCTCGCAAATCACCATCACGCGACCCTTGCGCTTGATGACCTTGCACTTTTCACAAATTGGTTTTACCGATGATCTCACTTTCATAATAACCTCCGCATTCACCTCTCCGCGCATAGGCGCGAAATATTATTTTACTATATTTTTCTTAATTTATCAACAAGATACGCGCAATTACTTGTCTCTCCAGGTAATGCGCCCGCGGCTCAAATCATAGGGGGAGAGCTCCACCTTGACCCGGTCGCCCGGCAGTATCCGGATAAAATTCATGCGAATCTTCCCCGAAATATGCGCCAGTATCTGATGCCCGTTTTCCAATTTTACGATGAACATCGCGTTTGGCTGCGCCTCTACCACCGTCCCAAACACTTCTATGACGTCTTTCTTGGCCATTTCACCGTCCTCCTCTGTCATCACGCTCATCGAGCGTTATCACTTCAGGCTCACCGCCCGTAATAATAACTGTGTTTTCATAATGTGCGGACAGCTTTCCGTCTGCGGTCACCGCGGTCCAATTATCCGCGAGTACCTTCGTCTCATATGTGCCCTCGTTTATCATCGGCTCTATCGCAAACGCCATGCCACTGAGAAGCCTCGGCCCTTTGCCGGCCACCCCGTAATTCCTGATTTGCGGGTCCTCGTGCATCCGGCTTCCGATACCGTGCCCGACGTAATCCCGTACGACGCTGAATCCTGCCGCTTCTACAGTCTCCTGCACGGCATGGCTGATGTCCGAAAGGCGTTCGCCCACCCGGCAGTGCGCAAGCCCCGCGAAGAAACTTTCGCGGCATACGGCTATGATGCCGGCGGCGGTATCGCTCACGCGTCCGACCGGATAGGTCCGGGCGGCGTCGCTTACCCAGCCTGCGTGGGTGATACCGATGTCGACGCTGACAATGTCGCCTTCATCAAGTATGCGCCCCTCGTCCGGGATGCCATGGACTATTTCGTCGTTTACGGATACGCACGCGCTTGCGGGGTAGCCGTTGTAGCCGAGAAAGGTCGGCGTCATGCCCTCCGCCCGTATGCGCTTTTCAACGTACGCCTCGATGTCCTTCGTGCTGACGCCCGGCTTGATAATGTCCTTCAGTTCGAAAAGTATGCTTCCGTTCACTTTGCCGGATATGCGCATCTTCTCTATTTCTTTGTCCGTCTTGAGCGTTATCAACGTGTCCTACTCCGCCGCCATGCGCGTGGCCGGCGAATCATTGATGATGGCTTCTATCTTCGCGTAGGTCACATCGACGGGTTCCCTGCCGTCAAATTCCGTGAGCAGGCCCGCGTCCCGGTAATATTCCACGAGCGGCTTCGTCTGCTCCTCATAGACGTCGATGCGGACTTTCGCCGTTTCCTCGGTATCGTCGGCGCGCGCCACGACCTTGCCGTTGCAGTGGTCACAGACGCCGGAAGTCTTTGTCGGAAACGAATTGACATTGTACGTCCTGCCGCACGCCTCACAGACCTGGCGGCCGGTAATGCGCTGTATCAGCACGTCCTTCGGCACCGTGATGTAGAGGACGCGGTCTATCGCGCCTCCCGTCTCTGTCAGGTTCGCGGCGAATGCGTCGGCCTGCACTATCGTGCGCGGGAAGCCGTCGAGCAGCCAGCCGTCTTTCGCGTCACTTTGCGCGAGACGGTCCAACACGAGATCCACCACGAGTTCGTCCGGCACGAGAGCGCCCGCCTGTACATATTCCTTGACTTTCTTGCCGAGCTCCGTTTCGTTCGAGATATTATAGCGGAATATCTCGCCCGTGGAAATCTGCGGCATACCGTATTGCAGCGTGAGACGTTCGGCTTGAGTGCCCTTGCCGGAACCCGGCGGGCCGAGCAGAATGAATCTTGTGTTCATATCAGAGGAACCCTCGATAATTTCGCATGACCATCTGCGACTCAATCTGCTTCATGGTATCCAAGGCCACGCCGACGACAATCAGCAGGGCCGTACCTCCAAACCGGATGTTCAGTTCCGTGAACTGCTGTATGAGCGACGGCATCGTCGCGATGACCGCGAGGAACACGGCGCCGACGAAGGT
>JAITEX010000136.1 GCA_031281765.1 Eubacteriales Family XIII. Incertae Sedis bacterium
ATAAACCTGTTTATTTCGCTGTCCGGGTCATCGAGATCGCCGAACTTCATCGCCCTGTTTGGACAGACTTCCACACAGCGAGGAACCTTCAGTTTCCCGTCGCCGAGATAGGACAGGTAATCGGGGTCGTCCAAAAGTTCGGCGCACATCGTGCATTTCTGCGGTATCTCAAGTTCCTCATTCCAGTAAATCGCGCCTATCGGGCAGGCGGAGGCGATGGCTTTCTGCCCCTTTGACTTTTCGGGGTCAATTATGACGATACCGTCCTCGCGCTTATAGACGGCCCCGTCCTTTGCCGCTTTCATGCAGTCCGGGTCCTGACAGTGCGAACACGGCGTCGGGACATAGGACACCTTTATCTTCGCGGAATCGTCGCCGCGCTCTTTCTCATTGATTTTGAGCCAGAACTGACCCATCATCGGCTGAGCCGCGGAATACGTACCGGCGAAACCGCAATGCTCATCCTTGCACGCGGTGAAACAGCAGTAACACCCCATGCAAACCCTCGTATCTATTGCTATTCCGTATTTCATTTAACCGCGCCTCCCTCCGTATACGTGGCTCTGACCTTGTTTTGAATGGCCTCAAACCCGTGGTTTTCAATGATGTCAAGGCAGGTCTCGGCATCGGGGTCGCCCTCTTTCGCAACCTTGTCGAGCTTCGCTTCAAAGCCTTGATTATTCGGAAGCGGAGCGCCGTCGTACTTGCGTACGTCCAAAAGCGTCGAGTTTGGCGCCATGCCCGGAACCATATCGCCCATCAGACGGCCCGGCGTCAGGATGTTCACGCAGCCGCCGATGTCAACGCTTTCGGAGCCCGGCTCAACGGGATTGTAGATGCCCGAAGAACCATAGGCGTGAACCGTATGCTCCTCAACGCGATACGTGATGGCTGCGATGCAGATGACGCTGCCGCGCTCGTTGAAGAGTTCTATCAGGTCGTCCTCTTTGATGCCTTTCTCCGCCGCAAGCTTCGGATGGATACGCGCCACGAGATAAGGATTGCCGTCCCTGTACTTCCGGTGCTGCGGAATTTCCCATAGCCACGGCGTCGAAGAGCTGTGCTGCGTATGATAGTCGAACCGCGGATGGGGCGTAATCAGATGGAGCGGATACTTCCGCGCCTTAATTGAATGGTGACCTTCCCAACTGTATTTATACGTAGAAATCGGCGTACGCGCTTCGTCCTGCGGCGCCCAGTAGAGCAGTGATTCCGAAACAAATTCGTATTTGCCCGTAAAGGTGCCGAGCTTCCCTTCCTCCTGGAACACTTTGTGGTTCGGCGTATCACAGGGACGGTCTTCCGCAAACCAGCGGAACCCGTAAATCGGCTGGCGATCCTCGGGGACCGGCGCAATATAGTAGCCCTTTTTCGTGAAGTCCTCCCATGAAATACGGTCGCAGAGGTCGGACTTCTCCCAGAAGCGTTTGCACCAGGCGACCTCATCGCGGCCTTCCGTATAGCGGTCACCGAAACCCTCATAATCGCCGCCGAGTTTGCTGAGTTCATAGGCGAGATCCGCAAAAATCTGATAGTCGGATTTGGAATCCCAGAGCGGCTTGATGGCCCGATCCTGAAATACAACAACCTGCCAGCTGCAACCCGTCTGCGAGTGCGACTGGTAACCGCCGTTGCCGGAATTGCAATATTCGCCGATGTCATACCGTTCAAGGTTCGTGCAGGCAGGCAGGACCACGTCCGCAAAACGCGCCTCGGCATGGAAATGGATGTCCTGGTTTACGACAAATTCAAGCTCGGGGCTCTTGTACATACGAACCCACTTGTTTGTGTCGAGCATGGACCCGAGGAAGCAGCCGCCGTAGCGGTAGAACATATGCACCTTGTTAAACCCGGGCTCCGGATAGATGTGCTCACTAAATTCGAGGTCGATGCCGCCGCCGCAAAAGCCGTCGCCGTACCATTCGTAGTGCCCGTTCAGAATGGCATCGGGCAAATTCGGCCGATAGAGGAATTGCTTGACGGAGTTCACCGCCGTACGGTCCGCAATCGGCTCGTTCGCAATCTGTGAAAGCGGGTCCGAGTAGCCGCCGAACCAGAAATTGTAGTCCATCGGGGCGCCTGTGGAACCACTCCAGATATTCTGTCCCGGCTTCCCCATTCCCTGCATCGCGAAGAGCTGCACCATCGTGCGCGCAAATTCCGTCCCGTTTGCCGTACGGCAGACACCGCCGAAACCGCCGCGCATACCGCAGCCGCCCATGGTCTTCGTCGTCCCCCAACGACGCGCAAGCGCTTTGATGTCCGCAGCGGGAACGCCCGTTTCAAGCTCCGCCCACTGAGGCGTCTTTTCGATGTTATCCGCGCCCTTTCCGAGAATATAATCCGCCCACTCATCGAAACGATGGGCGTGTTTCGCGATATACTCTTTGTCGTAAAGCCCCTCGGTCAGCCACACATAGGCGATGGCTTCGAGCATGGCCGTATCCGTGCCGGGGCGCGGGGCGAGCCATTTGTCGGCCTGACGGCTCGAGGAATAATTATTGAAAGGGTCAATGTAGATGAACTGGACGCCCATGTCGTCGAGCCATTGGCGCCACAGCGTCGATTCATGGCCGGCATAACCGCCGCGCGTGGCTTCCGGGTCATGCGACCACATGACCATCGTTTCGACATTCTGCATCGCGTCCTCAAGCAGGTCGAACGCCTCGGTGCCGCCGAGACGCCAGTAATAGCCGTAGGTATGCGGAGCGCCCCACGTAAAGCCCTCCCACGAATCCGGATTGTCCATAATGGCCGTATAGCCGAGCATGCGGAAAAACCGGGCAAACGTCGAAAGCTTGTAGCCGAGCAACCCCCATGAATGATGGGATGATGTGCAGGCCGTTACGGATTCCTTGCCGTACGTGGTCTGAATGCGTTTGATTTCACGGGCCACGAGACCGAGCGCCTCGTCCCACGTCGCCCTGCGGTAACCGGACTTACCGCGGTTTTCCGTCTTGCGGTTCTGGCCGTCCGGCGTTTCCTCAAAGTCCTCACGAATCATCGGGTAGCGGATACGGTCGTAGGAATACGCCCTGTTCTTTTCCGTCAGCCCGATAAAGGCCGTCGATGTCTTGCGGTCCGGCGTGTACTCACCGCCGCGCGCCTGTATGACCCAACCTTTCGGGTCGTTTGCATCGTAGACGATGGGCCGGATGCGGCGAATGGCCCCGTCTTCCGTATGTATCGCTATCGGGCCGCCGACACAGATGCTATGTGTGATTTTTTCTGCCATAATATCTCTCCTGTATCCTCTATTGCACCACTTCAACTAAGCTGTCCGCAAGTTCGGAACGCGGATGGATTTTTATCATGGGCCCCGTCATATGCCCGTCCTTGATTTCAAAAAGTCTGAGATTGTACACTTCACAGCATACGGCTTTCAATACCCTGCCGTCGGGCGCCTTATAGAGTGCATTCAGCTTAAACTTATGCTGTATGCGAAGCGGCTCATCCGGATCGTCCCGGTACTTCGCCTTTTTGCGGTACGACGGCTGCGCGCCGAATTTCTCGTGCCGCACACTTCCGATGTCTTCCCACTCATCCGAAGCATTGAGTACCTCCGTAATGGCCTCCGTATCCCACGGTTCGGGTTTGCCGAAACCGCCGAGCCCCTCATACCAAATCTGAACCGCGCTGACCGTTTCGCCAACGTAATCCGCGAGGTGTGAATCCACCGCGGATTTCAAGATTTCTTTGTTTTCAGTTAAAAATCTTGGCATAACATTCCTCCATTCATTCCGGGATAACGAATTCGATGTCCGCGCCGCCCGCCTCCTCCTCTATCGGGAACAATTCGAGAATGCCCTCCTCCGCGCCGGCCATAACGCCGACGATATCCATCGTTTCCGAAAAGGTAACCTCATAGCCGCGGTCGGCAATCTTCACGAGATTTTTCAGCAATGCCCGCGATTTCTCATCGTCCGGCATATTCTTTCTGCCGCCGTCGGGCGAACCGGGCGTATGGCTGAACATGAAAAAAGCCGCGTTCTTGTGCAAAATATACAGAAAATCACGTCCCGAACGAAGCACCGCCATGTGCCCGTCCGAAAGCGCCGCATAAAAATCCTTTTCTGTAAGCGCAAGCGGCTTCAAATCAATTGTTTCTTCCATCGACCTCAGGAAAGCTCCCTTCGAATCGGCTGCATCTCGGCTTTTATCACTTGATAAAAACAGACTGTTGTTCTGCAAACATTATAAACCTTACCATAGTACCAAGGTCAATTATGTTTT
>JAITEX010000001.1 GCA_031281765.1 Eubacteriales Family XIII. Incertae Sedis bacterium
CACGGCGGCGATTTACAAAACGCCCGAAACAACACAAACCTGTATCCTCTGCGGCAAGGATACGCTTCCGGTACATTTCAAAGGGAAATGTGTGTGCGAGGACTGTTTGAGCTTCGTAAGGGATCTGTACTGATTAGCATTATCATCCCCCAATACAAGCATGCGGAAACGGACTCGGAGACGAGTCCGTTTCCGCATATTCCCGGCGGCTGCGTTTTCAACGTTTGCTATGATAATCGATCCATTTCTTCTTTGTTTTTTGCAGGTATTTGCGGCACATATGAACCGTATTGCCGTCGATCATCACAATATGGTCCTTCGTGACGCACAGAAGTTTGTCTAAGTTCACGATCAGGCTTTTATGGCACTGATAGAACCGCTCATCGTCCAAAACGCCGATTTGTTCCATCGAACCATATTCCCAGTATTCATCGTCCTTCGTGAAAATAAAGACCCGCCGCAGGTCTTTCATTATGTAGTAGATGTCGTCCCACAGCACATAGGCCGAACGGGACCTGCTTCTGATGAGAATTCCGCTCCCCATAGGTATCTCCTTCCGGAAAAACTACACCGCGTAAATTCCCTTTCAATCATACTTTCCTACTGTACCACAATTTTGGCGGCGCTTCAGTCAAAATTAGAAAATTTGATTGATTTTCGAATATAAAGTCCCCGAAGGACAGCCCGACTGTCAGTCGCGTTTGTACGTGATGACGTCCTCGTTGATTTCTTCGGCCGCGACCGAAACGGGAACATAGTTGTCCGTATCAAGCAGATAGGGCTTGCCCTCAATCAGATCCCGCGCGCGCTTTGCCGCGAGTATCACGAGCGTATAGCGGCTGTCCGTCTTTTGCCGTATTTCGTTTATTGCCGGATAAAGTAACATATCACATCTCCTCTTTCCTGTACTGTTCTATCAATGCCTTTGCCGTAGCCGACGTCATCCTCAGGCTTTCCGCGCGGAGTATGGCAAGCGTCTGTTCCACGGCCTCATCTATATGGTCGTTCACTATAACATAATCGTATTCGGGCAAATACTCCACCTCCCGCCGCGCCTCGTTCAGTCTCTGTTCGATTCCCTCGGCGCCCTCGGTCCCCCGCGCTATTATCCGCTCACGCAGGACGGCGGGAGAAGGCGGCAGCACAAAGACGAATATACCCTCGGGGAAATTCGCTTTTACCTGCATAGCGCCCTGTACGTCGATTTCGAGCAATACGTCCCGGCCCGCATAGAGCGCGTCTATTACGGGCTGTTTCGGCGTACCGTATCTGTTGTCGAACACGTCGGCATATTCGAGAAAACCGTCGTCCGCCACCATCGCGTCAAATTCTTCCCGCGAAATGAAATAATATGACTTGCCTTCTTTTTCGTCGGGTCGCGGGCTGCGCGTCGTGACGGAAACCGAGAGCGCGGAATCCGTTTTCGCGCGGACCCGGTCGCATATGGTCCCTTTGCCGGCGCCTGACGGCCCGGATATAATAAATAGCCTACCCTTTTTCATAGTCTCCAATCACAAATCGGCAAAATGTTTTCTACCGCCTTACATAAAACCATAGAATATATATTATATAATACTTACTCGATGTTTTGAACCTGTTCGCGGATTTTTTCTATCTCGCTTTTCAGTTCAAGCATCAAATTCGTAATTTTCAGGTCGTTTGCCTTCGAGCCAATCGTATTCGCCTCGCGGTTCATCTCCTGCATCAGGAAGTCGAGCTTCTTGCCGACCGCATCGCCTTTCCCGCCGCCTTTCCCTGACGCGCCGGCCGTTATCTCAACCAACTGAGCGATATGGCTGCGCAACCGCACGATTTCCTCGGTGATATTGCACTTATCCGCCATCACCGCTGTCTCCACAGCTATCTTCTGTTCGAAAATCTCGCTGTCGCGTTCGATGCCGGAGATTTCGGCTATGCGCTGCGCGAGTTTTTCCGCGTAAATTTTCGGAAGCTCCGGGGCGCGTTCCTCTATGCTGTCTATATAGCCCCCGATAATGCCCGCCCGCATCGCCATATCCTCCGCAAGCTGCGCCCCCTCGAGCAGACGCATCGCGTCGAGTTCCCCTCCGGCTGCCCGCGCCGCCTCGGCGCAGACCGCTATGGCCGCCGCTTCGTCAAACTCCGCCGTCCGGCTTACGAGAACGTCCTGTTGCGAAGCCAAAAACTCGAGCGATATTTCGGGACTGACGTCAAACTCCCGTTCAAGCTCCCGCAGCGACCGGTAATACCCCTTTGCCGCCGCAATATCCGGCTTGATGTATACCGTGGTTTCCGTATTGCTCTCAACCTCTACCTGTATATCTATCTTGCCGCGCGATACATACTCACGTATCGCTTTTTTGACCGCTTCCTCGGCAAATTGATACAAACGCGGCATACGCACATTCATATCCGTATAGCGGTTGTTAACGGTTTTTACGAAAACCTGCGCCCGCCAACCATCCGCCTCGGCTTTGCCGCGGCCATAACCCGTCATACTCTTTATCATCGTCGCCTCCTTGCTCGTTTCACACGATAACCTATAGGGACAGGTTGTCATCACATAGTTTATCATTTATTATTGATTTATGCCTTTTGATAATTATGTGGCGGGCGCAGTCGCCCGGGAACTGAATACGGCGCTGAAGGGCGGCAAAGTGGAACGCGTGTATCAGCCGTCCGCAAGCGACATCATTCTCTTTGTGAACACACCGCGCGAAAAAGCGCGGCGCGTACTTCTTTTGTCCGCAAACAGCAGCCTGCCGCGCATCTATCTTTCCGATTTGAAAAGCGGGAACCCGCAAAACCCGCCGGCCTTCTGTATGCTGCTGCGCAAGCATCTTATCGGCGGCCGGATCGCGGAAATTCGCAGCGTCCCGTCCGAACGCATCATTCATATCGCCGCGGATACCTATAGCGAGCTCGGCGTCCCGGAACGGAAGACCCTCGTCATTGAACTGATGGGCAAACACAGCAATATTATTCTGCTGCGAGAGAATGAGAATCCCGCATCTTCCGACACACTGTCCGGCGGTATAATAATAGATTCGATAAAGCGCATCTACGAGGATATGAGCCGCGTGAGGCAGATCCTGCCCGGCATAGACTATGAGCTGCCACCGCCGTCCTCAAAGATGCCGCCTATCATCGAAGCGGAATTTGAGACGGAGGGAACGCGCGCGGCATGGGACCGGCGCGCCGAAGCGGGGGATTACGCCCCCGCCATATGGTACGCTCCGGACGGCGCCATGCGCGATTTTCATGTATTCCCGTTAACTTCGTACGCCGGCTTTACCGAAACGCGGTTTGCCAGCGTCTCCGAAATGCTCGAGACCTGGTTCGAAGGCAAGGAATCGGGAAACCGCCTGAACCAGAAAACCGCGGATTTGACGCGGGCAGTATCCACCCGGCTGAACAAGGCCCTGCTGAAAAAGCAGCGTCTGCTCGAGGATATGAACAAAGCCGAAAAAGCCGACGAGTACCGGAAGCAGGGCGATTTGATTACCGCGAATATCTACCGGCTTGAGCGCGGCATGAAATCCGTTTCCGTCCTCGACTACGTGGACGGCCGCGAAATCACGATAGCGCTCGACCCGCTCGAAACGCCCGCGCAGAACGCCCAGCGGTATTACAAGAAATACGCGAAAGCCAAGACCGCTAAGACCGAGAAACGCACGCAGCTTGAACTGACCGAACGCGAGATAGACTACCTCGAATCCTATTTAGTCTGGATAGCCGACGCGAAAACGGACGACGACGCGGCCCTGCTTCGCGAAGAACTCGCTTCACTCGGCTATGTGCGACGCGGCAAATTTACGGCGAAGCCCTCGTCCTCCGCGCCGAAGCGCCTCACCTACGAACTCGGCAACGGCTTTTCCGTGTCCGTCGGAAGGAACAACCGCGAAAACGACGCGCTCACCATGAAAACGGCCCGCCCCTTTGACCTGTGGCTGCACACGAAGGATATTCCCGGTTCCCACGTCGTCTTGTCGCGAACCGGAAACGCCGAAAACGGCGCGGGCACTCAGCCGGGGCGCGATACGGACCCCGCCGATGTTTTCGGCGCGGATACCATACGCAAAGCCGCAGGCATAGCCGCGTACCACAGCAAAGCGCGCGGCTCGTCAAATGTCCCGGTTGACTACACCTATATCCGCTATGTAAAAAAACCTGCCGGCGCCAAGCCTGGCATGGTCATCTTCACGCACAACAAAACTATCTATGTCAACCCGGAGCTGCCGTAAGACGCAGCTTTTCCCTCATCGCGCGGAAATCCTCCGGCGGCTCTACCGAAAACTCGATATATTCTCCCGACGCCGGGTGCGCAAACCCGAGCGTCTTTGCATGCAGGTACTGCCCGTCGCCGTCGGCGGGCCCGTAGAGATCGTCGCCGAGCACGGGGTGGCCGATTGACGCAAGATGGACGCGTATCTGATGCGTCCGGCCCGTCTCAAGGCGCAGTTCCAGCAGCGTATATTTCGCGTAGCGCTCAAGCACCCGGTAGTGAGTGACAGCCCTCTTGCCGGACCCGTCCCGCGATACCCTTTGACGCTTACGGTTTTTCGGGTCGCGCGCGAGCGGCGCGTCTATCGTCCCCTCGTCATCCTTGAACCCGCCGGCAACGATAGCCTCATATACGCGCGTCACGCTGTGCGCCGCAAGTTGGCCGGACAGCGCCGCGTGGGCCGCGTCGTTCTTCGCTATTATTATCAGGCCCGAGGTGTTCTTATCTATGCGGTGTACGATGCCCGGGCGCAGCTTGCCGCCCACGCCGGACAGAGAATCGTCCCCCGCCAGATGAAAGAGCAGCGCGTTTACGAGCGTACCCGTTTCGCTGCCGGGCGCCGGGTGGACGACCATGCCTTTCGGCTTATTCACGACGAGTACGTCATCATCTTCGTATACGATGTCAAGGGCGATTTTTTCGGGCAGAATATCCACCGGCACGCTCAGGTATAGTTTTATCTCCGCGCGGTCGCCCGCGCGCACGCGGTATTTCTTTTTCGTCTGCGGCTCGCCGTTCACCGTCACGTCCCCGGCTTCGATAAGCGCCTGCGCGCGGTTTCTGCTGACCTGCTCCGTATACGCGGCAAGCGCGGCGTCAAGCCGCATACCCTCATACGCCTCATCGAACTCCGCGATCAGCAGGTCGTATTCATCCGTTTCGAGAAAAAGTTCGCCGTCCATGCGTTTACGCGGAAGAACTTCCGCCGGGATTTCCGGGTTCGTCTGTCGTTCCGGCCGTGCCACGATTATCGGGCTGAGAGAAGAACAGCAGGTAGACGATGAGAACAGCGCAGCCGACCGTCAGGCAGGAATCCGCGAAATTAAAAACGGGAAAGCTGCCGACGCTGACAAAATCCGTGACGCTCCCGTAGGCAATACGGTCAATCAGGTTCCCGATGCCGCCGCCGAGCATCAGCGCAAAGGCTACGGACGTCAGGACGCGCGTCTCACGCATCAGTATCACCACCATTATAACGATAATAATGACGACAAGGACAGCCTGTATGCCCGCAAGCGCCCATCGGGCCCCGGCGGTATCATCAAACAGGCTAAAGGCAATGCCCGTATTGCGCGTATAATAAAGGGAAATAAAATGATTCCCGGACGGAATACTCTGACCGAGCGTCATATGTTTCATTACGATGATTTTGGTGATGCGGTCGATAGCTACGGAGAGCAGTATCACACCGACGGCGATTACTATGTTTCGTGTCTTTCGGGAATTCAATGCCGGTACTATTCTTTCGCGCTTTTGATGGTGCTGTCTTTTACAGGGGCGGCGGAGACTGCCGGTTTCGCGGGCGGACGCGCGCCGCCTGAGGTGCGATAATCCGTGAAGAACCCCGCGCTTTGCGCGTTGCTGCCGTTCATAAGGTCCGAACTCATATCCTCAAACCGGTCGAGCTCATTTTGCAGCAGATTTTTGTATCTGGTTTTGAACTGCTCCCAACGCTGCGCCATGGCGGCGGATTCTTCCCTGACGCGTTCTACCGATTCACGCGCCTCGCGCTGTATCCGGTCCGCGTCAAGTTCCGCGTTTTTCAGCACGATGTCCGCCCGCTTCTCCGCGCTCGCGGAAATATCCGCCATGAGCGCCTTTGCGGATTCAAGCGTATCGAATATCGTGCCTTCCGTGCTGCGGTAATGCTCTATATCGGCTCTCAGCGCCGTATTTATCTCGCGTAGCGTTTGCATCTCCTGCAGCAGACTATTAAAATCAAGCGTAATGAGGTCGAGAAATTTATCGACCTCATCCTCCTTGTAGCCCCTTACGCCGCGCGTAAAAGTTTTATCCTGTATCTCCGCCGGACTGATCATAATCGCCTATAATTTCCACGGATTCGGGGATTCACTTCCGAACGATATACCCGTGGTACGCTCCGTGTTCGTCGTAACATCAACATTCTCAGGCAGGAACACGAAGATATTGTTTGCTATCTTCTGAAGATCCCCTCCCAGCGCGTAGGTCGCGCCGCTGAGGAAATCAAATATCTTGCGGGCCGTCTTTGTCTCAATCTTCTCAAGGTTTACGATGACCGGCTTTTTGGATTTGAGGCTGTCCACGAGTTTGGGACACATCTCGAAATCCTTCGGTTCTATGACCATGATATTGAACTTCGTCGTCAGCTCCACAAGCCTCTGCTGCCCGTTCTGCGGGATGGGAATGACTTTCTCCGTCCGCTGGCGCATCACCGGCTGCTGCTGCGGAGGCGGCGTATAGCGTGATTTCGGATGCACGTCCCAAATGGAGTCGCGCGTCAGCGGCTCTTCATCGACATGCTGACTGCCGGCGTATTGATTGTCGTACGCCCTGTCATAGCCCTCTTGTGAGTAATAATCTTCTTCGTCCTGATATTCCTCTTCTATGCCTACAAGCGTCCTTATCTTTCCGAGCAAGCCTGCCATATCATCCTCCGTTCTTACGCACCCGCGGCGTAATTTCTCTCTCCGAATATTCCGGTTCCGACCCGTACGATATTCGCGCCTTCTTCAATCGCGACTTCGTAATCGTGGGTCATCCCCATCGATAACCATTTCATATCTATTCTTTCGCCGGACGCGTCCCTTGCTATTTCATCAAACAGCATCTTTACGGAACGGAACACATCCCTGACCTCTTCCGGGTCATCCGCTGCCGGTGCGATATTCATCAATCCAGCAATCCTGATATTCCCGCACCGCTGCGACACTTCCCGAACAAGTTCGCGCGTATCCGCGGACGAAACGCCGAATTTGCTTTCTTCGCTCGCCGCATTGACCTGCACGAGTACATCCATTATAATACCGGCCTCACCGGCCCTGCGATCGATTTCTTCCGCAAGCCGGAGACTGTCCACCGAGTGTAGTAACCCGACTTTACCTATAAGGTATTTTACCTTATTCCGCTGCAGATGTCCAATAAAATGCCAATTAACGCGGGGGTCTTTCACCGCCTCATATTTGCTTTCGAATTCCTGCGCCTTGTTCTCGCCGAAGTCACGCGCCCCCGCCGCTATCGCTTCGGCTATCTCGGCCGGCGCGCGCGTTTTCGACACCGCGACCAGCACAATGTCCTCCGCCGTCCGGCCGCTCTTTTCCGCCGCCCGCGCGATGCGCTCCCTCACCTGCATAATGTTCTCCGCTATACTGCCCATGCTATCTCCTTGCCTCATAGTATTCGTCACTCATAACCCGCCGCTTTCGGGTCTTTCAATACCTCGTCGTAATAATTCACGGTACGCACCTCATTCCCGTTCTCGTCGGTGTACGTCCCTGCCTTGACAATGTATTTTTCCCCGGTCGAAGCGTTTTCGTCAATCTGTATCGGCGTCCATTTGAATGACCCGCTCCGCTGTTTCACAAAGACTCCGCGCTGCCCGTCGCGAAGCGCGATACAGTTCGCGTCCACAACGAGCCCCTTGTTTTCGGAGAATATGATATTCGCGTCAGCCCGGCGTATGTCCGTCATATTTTTATAATATCTGTCGGAGGTAAGCACGACGCGGAAATCCCCCTCATCGTCCGTAATGGAATCTATTTTCGCCGCTACCTCGCCGTCGCCGAAATCAACCTTCACCGTGCCGCCATCATTATAATGCACGCGGCTGCCGGATTCGCCGTCTATCCAGAACACCATATACCAAAGCGCGTCGTCTGTCAGCTTGTAAACGGGGTCATCCTTTTGCACCCTGTCCTTTTTCAGAGAAGCGGCTTTTTCGGGAATATCCCCGGTATCGCCCGCTTTCAAATCCGGTATCAGAGCTGGCGTCAGTTTCTCCTCATACCCGTCGGATGAAAAACTGACCGTGCCCGTCTTTGCCGCTTCAAGAATCTCATTGCCGACGCTCATGACCGGGGCGCCTTTTCTGATTTTTGTTCCATCGTCCTGCCCGTAGGACGTTTCCCCGGAATACGGCGAAAGATAGAGGGTTTCGTCACGGACAATAAGGACGTTCTCCTTATCCGCGATTGGAAGGGTCTCTTTTTCGAGCGCCACCGTTTCGAGGGAGCCTCCCGAAAATTTCGGCGCCACATAGATGACGACAAACAGGCTGATTGCCGCCGCAAAAAACAGTATGAGGAATATACTTGTCCGTTTTTTCATATGCCCCGCAATTCCGCCAATACTTCTTTCACTATCTTTTTTTCGTCCTTATCGAGCGTACGCACCCTCTCGGAATTCATATAGGCCGTGAACATATCCGGTCTCCGCTCGGCTGTCAAGTAAAGCGCTTGACGAAAATTCCAGAGGCGTATCTCCTTATGGTTCCCCGACAGCAACACATCCGGTACGGGCAACCCGGCTCCGGACGCGTCCGCCCACACAGCGGGACGCGTATATTGCGGATATTCGAGCAATCCCGAATAGACGGATTCCTCATCGTGCGCGGAATCGTTTCCGAGCGTGCCCGGAAGCATACGCGCCACCGCGTCTATGAGGACCATCGCCGGGAGTTCACCCCCCGTCAAAATGTAGTCGCCGATGGAAATTTCCTCAAAGCCGAACCGGTCGATTGCGCGCTCGTCCACTCCCTCATAATGGCCGCAAAGCAGCACGAGTTCCGGCGTGCGGCTCAAATCCGTAATGAGTTCCTCATTCAGTATCCGGCCGCGCGGCGACAGATAAATGAGGCGTTTACCCTCCGTCCCGATATGCGTGAGCGCCGCGGCTATGGGTTGCATGCTCATCACCATGCCTGCGCCGCCTCCGAACGGATAGCCGTCCGTCTTTCGGTGCTTGTCATCGCTGAACGCCCGGATGTCTGTTACCGCCACATCTATGACGCCCTTATCCCGCGCCCGCGCAAGCATACTCGCGTCAAGCACGCTATCGAACATCTCCGGGAAAACGGTAAGGACATCTATCTTCATGGCCGCGCCTCCGTAAGCCCGTCGGGAAGCGTGGCCGTAACGCGCGCCGGCCCTCCGTCCGTCCCGAATTGTATCGAGGTAATAAACACATCCACGAATGGCAGCATGAAATCCCCGGATTCCCGCTCCACAACAAGAATATCATGCGCCGGATTGTCAACTATTTCTTTGACCGTTCCGAGCAGCGCATTGTCCGCGCCATAGACCTCCGCCCCGATGAGATCGCGCACATAATAGCTGTCCTCGTCAAGCGGCGCGAGATCCCTTTGCCGCACAAAGACACGTTTCCCGACAAGCGCTTCCGCCGCGTTCCGGTCCGCTATGCGCGCGGACTTTATTATCGGGGTTTTCCCGTTGCCGACATACCGCACGGAATCCACGGGGTAGGGTTCCGATTCTTCTTCCGATTTAAAAAAAAGCTCCCTTATTCCGGCGAGGCGTTCACGTTCGCCGGAATAATGATAGAGCTTTATTTCGCCTTTGACGCCCGCGGCGCCCGAGACTTTTCCTATTTCAATAAGTTCATCAATCAAGGATTTCCACATTTACGCGCTTATGTTCACGTACGGCAACCGCCTTCACAACAGAGCGGATGGCCTTGGCTATACGGCCTTGACGGCCAATCACCTTGCCCATATCCTCTTCGGCAACGCGGAGTTCTATCACGTATTCCTTGCCCTTTTCGACAAGTTTCACGTCTACCGCGTCGGGATTGTCAACTAATGATTGCGCTATAGTTCTTACGAGTTCTTCCATAGCTGTCTCCTTACTCGATCACGCCACTTTTCTTCAGCAGCGCTTTGACCGTATCTGTCGGCTGGGCGCCGTTTCCAAGCCATTTGTTCACTTTCTCCCCATCCACCTTGACTTCGGCCGGATTCTTCAGCGGATCAAAGTACCCGAGCTCCTCGATGAACTTACCGTCGCGCGGGCTTCTGCTGTCCGCCACAACGATACGATAGAAAGGCTTTTTCTTTGCACCCATCCGCTTTAATCTGATTTTTACTGCCATATTTCCCTCCTGTATGCTACTTAAAATTTTGATAACTGCTGTCGGTATATCCGTCACATATCCGGTAGATTCGGAAAGCCGCGCATCTTCTTCCCCGGCTTCATAAACCGCTTCATGAGCTTGCGCGTTTCATCATACCGCTTGATAAGGTTGTTTACCGCGGATACCGGCTGTCCGGAGCCTGCCGCGATGCGCTTTCTCCTGCTTGCGTTCAAAATGGATGGGTCGCGCCGCTCATCCATAGTCATGGATTGCATTACTGCTTCCATGCGCACGAAATCTTTTTCGCCTTGTTCAAGGTCCGCGTCCTTCACCTTGCCGGCGCCCATGCCGGGCATCATATCGATAAGGCGGGCAAGGCCGCCCATCTTCTTGATTTGCCCCATCTGTTCGAGGAAGTCCTCAAGCGTGAATTCATTCTTGCGCATCTTGCGCTCAAGCTCTTCGGCCTTGGCGTCGTCGTACTCCTCCTGCGCCTTCTCAATCAGCGTCATCACGTCGCCCATACCGAGTATACGCGAGGCCATGCGATCGGGGTGGAACGCTTCAAGCGCGTCGAGCTTTTCACCGACACCGATGAACTTGATCGGCTTGCCCGTCACGGACTTGGTAGAGAGCGCCGCGCCGCCACGGCTGTCGCCGTCGAGCTTCGTCATGATAATGCCGTCCACACCGAGGGCGTCGTTGAAGCCGACAGCCGCATTGACGGCATCCTGCCCCGTCATCGCGTCAACGACGAGAAGTATCTCATGAGGACGAATGCTCTTTTTCAGAACCCTGAGTTCGTCCATCAGCTCCTCGTCTATCTGCAGACGGCCGGCCGTATCGACGATAAGCACATCATTGCCGTTTTTGTGCGCAAGCTTGGACGCGCTTTCGGCAATCTCCGCTGGATCCTGCGTTCCCCGATCCGCGAATACCGGTATGCTTATCTGCCTACCGACCACCTCAAGCTGATCGATGGCCGCCGGCCGGTAGACGTCACAGGCGACGAGCATCGGATTCTTGCCGTTCTTCCTGAGATAGACCGCCAGCTTGCCGCAGGTGGTCGTCTTGCCCGTACCCTGCAGGCCCACGAGCATCAGAACCGTGAAACCGCTCGGCGAGAACGTCAGCTTGCTGTTCGTGCCGCCCATCAATCCCACAAGTTCATCCTGAACGATCTTGATGACCTGCTGTCCCGGATTCAGGCTTGCGTGTACCTGCGCGCCGAGGGATTTTTCCTTAACGGTCTTGACAAACTCCTTGACGACTTTGAAGTTCACATCGGCTTCGAGCAGGGCAAGCCGGACCTCCCGCATCGCTTCATCGATGTCGGATTCGGTGAGGACCCCTTTGCCCTTCAGCTTCTTGAATACGTTTTGAAGTTTTTCGGATAAGCCCTCAAAAGCCATGCACCCTCCTTACCAGAGCTTCATTCGCTTATCGCTTTGACCGACGCGATGATTTTTTTCAGCTGCCTGCGGATGCGGTCCGCGTCTTTCTTGTCCTTCAACGCAACGATTGCCGGATCCTGAAGCGCCTTTTCCACCGCGTCCTCGACGGATTTCAAAACCGATAGGTACTCCCGGTTCTTCCGTCCGAGACCGAGCTTGGCCTCGTAGTCGTTCAACGCGGTTTCCGCCGTCTTTAACGCCTCATGTACGCCCTGCCGCGTCACTTTCAGCGTATCCGCAATCTCCGAGAGGGAGAGATTGTCTTCATAATAGAAACGGTACGCTTCCTGCAATCTCGGGCGCAACAGCTCGCCGTAATAGTCGAACAAAAGATTCAGCGCGGACACTTCCTCAGCCGTCTTCTTGATCGAGAACGCCGGTATCGCCGCCGGAGCCTTTTTTGCTTCCGCGGGCTTCTTCGCCGCCGGGGTCTTTGCCGCAGGTTTCTTCACCGCCGGGGCTTTTTTTACTTCCGCGGGCTTCTTCGCTGCCGGGGCTTTTTTCGCTTCCGCAGGCTTCTTCGCCGCCGGGGCTTTTTTCGCTTCCGCGGGCTTCTTCGCCGCCGGAGCTTTTGTCGCGGGCTTCTTCGCCGCCGTAGGCTCTTTCGCCGCCGGAGCCTTTGCCGCGGGCTTCTTCGCTTTCGTTGTCGCCATAGCGTCCTCCTTATAACATTATTCCGCAATACTGATCAAACGCGTATCACTACCGCCTTTATCCTATCACAATGAAATACGTCTGTCAACATAAGATGTTGACAGAC
>JAITEX010000027.1 GCA_031281765.1 Eubacteriales Family XIII. Incertae Sedis bacterium
CTGATCGCGCCTATTGAACGGTTTTTCGATGGAAGCCTGTCTCTGACCGGCGTCGTGTACTATCTTTCGTTGATAGCCTTGTTCCTGTTCCTCACGATACAGACTATACAGAAACGCAGATGGGACGCAAGCGTCAAAAAAATCAGGACGGGAGTATTCTCCCTCGGTTTTATCGCAACCGGCGTCGCACTCGCCGTGGCCGTCAACCTCGTCGCGGGCGCGCTCCCCTCGGCGGTGACGTCTATAGACGTTACACCCGGAAATATTTATTCACTGACTTCGCAGACGAAAAACTACCTTGACGACCTTGAAGATGACGTCACTATTTACGCGATCAATGCCGAAAGCGGAATGGACACGACGGTGGCCGCGACTTTACGGGATTACACCGACGCATCAAAACATATCAGCGTCGAATACAAGGACCCCCTGGTCAGCCCGACCTTCTATCAGCAGTATACGGATGAGCAGATTTCACAAGGCAGCCTTATCGTGGTATGCGGAGATGTGTCGCGGGTAATAGATTACAATTCACTTTATGTTACGGAATACGATTACGAAACATATGCGTCAAACGTGACAGGCTATGATGCGGAAGGCCTGATTACAAGCGCAATACAATACGTGGTAAATGACGAGTTGCCAAAGATTTATGAATTGACAGGGCATGGCGAAACCCAGCTTGCGGGGAACTTTGCGTCGGCGATTTCAAAAGCGAATTTCACGACGGAGCAAATCAGCCTGCTCAATAACGATGCCGTCCCCGACGATGCCAGAGCGCTCATCATCAACGGCCCGACGTCCGATTTGTCCGAATCCGACGCGGAAAAGCTTTCGGCATGGTTAGACGCCGGCGGAAACGTAGTAGTCGCTTTCAATTACGAAGCCATGGATGAACTTCCGAATCTTGAAGCAGTAGTGGGCGATTTCGGCATCAACGTCGTTCCCGGTCTGGTTGTAAAATCGGATATGGACAAATACTATCAGCAGCCGATATATCTTTTGCCGACAATCGGCGCAAACGAATATACGGCCTCATTGGAACAGTCATTCGTGTTCGCCCCGTACGTGAGAGGGTTTTTGCATAACGAAACGGAGGACGGCGCAACGGAAAACGCTGCGGATAGCACGGATAGCGTTGAGGAAAGCGAGACGGAATACCTGACGATACTTTCGACAGGAGAAGGCGCTTTTTCGAAAATAAACATTGATGAAGCGACCACGCTTGACTATGAGGACGGCGATATAACAGGACCGTTTGATATAGCGATAGCCGCCGAAAAGATAGTTGGCGACGCTCAGGTCGCAAGATTGGTCGTATTCGGAAGTTTTCTGATTCTGAGCGACGGCGCCGACGAGATGGTCTCCGGCGCAAACTCCACCTTATTATCGAATACGCTCTCCGCATTTGCGGATGCGGACGAAACGGATATTGTGGTTGTGCCGATAAAGAATTACAACATCTCTTCGTTAGTCGTTTCGAGCGCGGTTGCGGTTGGTATCGGCATATTTTATATCGCTGTCATCCCCCTTGTATTACTCGTCTTAGGGATCGTTGTGTGGATAAGGAGGAAACGCGCCTGATGAAACCATTTGTCTGATATTACCAGCTGAATCATTGTTCTTCGTGATATAATTAGGTTAATTGATGTATACTATTGACATCATTATTGTACACGGAAGCCAGCACTACCCTTTGAAAAGTACAGCATTTGCGGGAACAATCTGTAAGCGCGACCAGAGGGAGTATGAGGGGAAAGGGGAGGCATGATGAAGCAAGCGCGGCTTACCGCACATGAAAAACTCTGCCGCCGCAAACTGCGGCCGCCGAACTACCTCATCTATAATATTCTCGTACGTTTCGTCGTCAAAAAACTCATCATGAAAAATCTCGACGTGCGGTTCAACAGCAGCATTGATATGCGCGATTATGCGGGGCCGTTTATCGTCGTGAGCAACCACGCGTCCCGGCTCGACTATATCTATACCTCGCTTCCGTTCCTGCCGCGGCCGGTCAATTTCGTATCCGGCTACAACGAATTTTTCCGCTCCCATCTCGCGTTCATCTTTCGCCTGATGAGGGTCATCCCGAAGAAAAACTTCGTGAGCGACCTCTACACGATACGTTCCATGAAACATGTATTCGAGAAAAACGGCTGCGTAATTCTCTTTCCCGAGGGCATGAGTTCGATTTCCGGCGGCAATCAGCCTTCCGCGATAGCGAGCGGCAAGGTGCTGAAACATTTCGGCCTGCCCGTCGTGCGCGTAAAAATCAAAGGCGGTTATTTCGTCAGTACGAAGTTTGACCTGACGGAGCGTCCCGGCCGCGTAGAGGTGGATATTGACCCGCTGTTCACGCCCGGGCAGCTTGCGGCGTTACCGGATGACGAGATTCAGCGCCTGCTTGACGAAGCGATACTGCAGGACGATTATGAATGGAACCGCACGGCCCGCGCGGCCTACCGGGCGAAGGACGGTATCGCGACCGGCATCCATACCCTGCTGTACCGGTGCCCGAAATGCGGTCATGAATTCGAGATGCGCAGCTCGGGCGACGAAATCATCTGTCTGCATTGCGGCAATGGGGCAAAGCTCACGGATGCCTATGAACTCATTCCGCTGAGCGAGTCTTCTATCATTCCGCGCACGCCGCGCGTCTGGTACGACGAACAGCGCAGGGCGGTCTGCGAATGGATACGGAGCGAGGGCTGGGAACTGCGCGAACGCGTGAAGCTCGGCGTTCTTCCCCGGTACGGCTATCTGAAAGACCAGAAAACCTCGGAAATCGTCGGGGAGGGCGAACTCGTGTTGAACGACGAGGGGCTTCATTATACCGGAACGAAGGGCGGCGAGCCGTGGTCTTTCAGCGTCAGGCCCGAAAACCTGCCGACCTACGGCATGTGTACGGATATAACGCGCTTCTATACGTTTGCGCCCGGTGAATTTGTCGAGTTCTATCCGGAGCGCGAAACGGTCGCGAAGTGGTTCCTCGCCACAGAGGAGAACCACCGTAAACACGGCGGCAAATGGACGGACTTCCCGGACACCTACGAAAAACTGCGCGCGGAATCCTACGATACGCCTGCGTGACCGCAAAACGCAGGAGCGCGCCTTGAAGCCGGGCGTTAAAAAGTCTATAATCTTTATAGGCGAATAGCGGTGGCGGTACAGCTTTGGAGAGGAGCATTCTGGAACGATGGCAAAAGAGAAAAAAGAAAAAATCAGACCTATTATCACCCGGAAAGAAACAGTGGAAAAGAACGGCAAGCGCAAGATACGCTTTACCGAAACGATACTGCGCGACGGGCATCAGTCCCTGATTGCGACGCGCATGAAGACCGAAGAGATGGTCCCGATACTCGAGACCTTGGACGCGGTCGGCTACAACGCGCTTGAATGCTGGGGCGGCGCTACGTTTGACGCGAGCGTGCGGTTCCTGAAAGAAGACCCGTGGGAGCGGCTCCGCCTGTTCCGCAAGTACGTGAAAAACACGCCGCTGCAGATGCTGTTGCGCGGCCAGAACCTGCTCGGTTACCGGCATTACGCGGACGATATGGTTGACGAATTTGTGAAGAAGTCGATAGCGAACGGTATCGATATTGTCAGGATATTCGACGCGTTCAACGATACGCGCAATCTCCAGACCGCGATCAAGGCCTGCAAGAAATACGGTGGCCACGCGCAGGGTACGCTGTCCTACACCATCAGCCCCGTGCATACGCCGGATATGTTCGTCAAACTCATACAGCAGATTGCGGATATGGGCGCGGATTCCGTCTGTATCAAGGATATGGCCGGTCTGCTTGACCCCTATGGCGCCTATGACCTCGTCAAGGAAATCAAGACGAAGGTCGGTATTCCGCTCGAACTGCATACGCACGCGACGAGCGGCCTCGGCAGCCTCGCCTATATGAAGGCCGCGGAAGCCGGCGTCGACATCATCGACACGGCTCTGTCGCCTTTTGCGGAGGGCACGTCACAGCCGCCGACGGAGCCGTTGGTCTATGCTTTCGACCACAGCCCGCTGTTCTTTACGGATTTGAATACCGAAGCCATGAATAAGGCGACCGAATATTTCAAACCGCTGCGCGAGGCGTACATAGCCTCCGGCCTTTACGATACAAAACTTATGGGCGTCGACATCAATACGCTGATCTATCAGGTACCCGGCGGCATGCTTTCAAACTTGGTGTCGCAGCTGAAACAGGCGAACGCGATGGATAAATTTGAAGACGTGCTGCGCGAAGTCCCGAAGGTGCGCGAGGAGCTCGGTTATCCACCGCTCGTCACGCCCTCGAGCCAGATAGTCGGCACACAGGCGGTGCTGAATGTCATCGCGGGTGAGCGCTACAAGATGACGCCGAACGAGTTCAAGGATGTGGTGCGCGGCAAGTACGGCGCAACGACGATTCCCATCACGGATGAGTTTGCGGAGAAGATACTCGGAGCCGAGGCGAAGGAGCGTATTACGGTTCGTCCGGCGGACAATATTGAACCCGAACTCGTAAAGGCGAAGGAGGAATTCGCCGAATACATCGAACAACCGGAAGACATCCTGACGGGCGCGATGTTCCCGGGGCCGGCCGTCGAGTTCTTCAAATACCGGCAGGCGCAGAAATACGGCTTCGACCCGAACCTCGTGGACCGCGAGAATGACAGCTATCCGGTATAGGCGTTCATATGGCGGGCAGGCAACCCGGCGGGGCGCGTTACGCGACGTAACGCAGGCAATATAACAAAAAGGACGAGAGAAAGTCGAGCGGATGAGATACGTTGATATTATACAAAAGCGGCGTATGTTCGAAGAGAGGAAGCCCTTTCCCGAGGGATTTCGCCAAAAAGCTTCGAAGCTGAATCTGTTCGACTTTGCGTATTATGACCTGCGGCTGAACGGCAGCAATCTGACGGCAGAAGGGGTGTGGCGCATCGTAAACGGCGGCATGGTGCCGGGCGCGAGCGTCCAGGACCACGCGGCCGTGTCCCGCTACCGCGCGCTGCTTGAGCTGTTTGCGGATATGATCGGCATGAAGATTTCCTTGGATGAACGGCAACTGACGCGCGTCTATGCTACGCTTTCGGACGAGCCGGAGCCGAAATACCGCATCGGTACGCCCATACTCTACCATCTCGACTATACGCCGCCTCTGCCGGAGGATATACGGGATCTGATGCGCGCAATATTCCGGTCGCTGTCCGAAGACCCGGCAATGCTTGGAAAGTACGGGGCTCATTCGGACTCTAAGAACGCGATTCGTCGGGCCGCGCTGATGCATGACCGCATAATATGCGTGTATCCCTACGACAGGTGTTCGGAGGGGCTTGCGCGGGCCGCTTTGCAGTTTGAACTCATTTCAGCGGGTTTTCCGATAGCGCCGCTCGATATTCCCGAAACGGAATACAACAACAGGATAGCGAAAGCCCTGCGCAGCGGCGACGAGGGCGCGCTTGAAGAGATCATTATTGCGGGGCTCGACAAGAAATACGATAATTTATTGAAATTGTTGGACTAATCTTCCGTCCTGGCTTTCTCAATCTGCGCGCGGACGCTCGCCTCCGCGGTGGAACCCTCGGAAACCTTTGCGTTCATGCAGGCAAGCGGCGTTATTTTTTCGTAAATATCACCCTCAAATTTGTCCGAAAAACCTTGCAGCTCGTCAAGAGAGAGGTCCTCGATGGACACGCCCTTATCGATACAGTAGAGTACGATTTTCCCGATGATTTCATGGCATTCCCGGAACGGCAGACCCTTTTTCGCGAGATAGTCCGCGGCATCCGTCGCGTTCATAAACCCCTTGTCCGCGGCGGAGGATAGGGCGGCGGCGTTGACTTTCATCGTGCGCAGCATCTCTGTAAAGACGGTCAGGCAGCCCGCAAGCGTGTCGGCCGCATCGAACAAGGGCTCCTTGTCCTCCTGCATATCCTTGTTATACGCGAGCGGCAGCCCTTTCATGACGGTGAGCAGGGCGGTCAAATCGCCATAGACGCGTCCCGTCTTGCCGCGTATGAGTTCCGCCATATCGGGGTTCTTCTTCTGCGGCATAATGCTGCTGCCCGTGCTGAACGCGTCATCCATTTCGACGAAAGCAAATTCGCTTGAACTCCAGAGTATCAGCTCCTCGCAGAAGCGCGAAAGATGCATCATGCAGATGGCGGCCGCCGCGAGGTATTCAAGCAGG
This sequence comes from Eubacteriales Family XIII. Incertae Sedis bacterium, assembly GCA_031281765.1. Lineage (GTDB taxonomy): Bacteria > Bacillota > Clostridia > Peptostreptococcales > Anaerovoracaceae > JAITEX01. Next base: position 6,177 of record JAITEX010000027.1, read on the forward strand.
AAGTCCCGGTCGCTGACCGCGTCCATCGCGTTCGGAATCACGCGCGCGAAGCCGAGCTCCTCTGCGAGAAGGGGCCGGTCGGTATCGTAGCTTGTGCCCGCGAGGGCGCCCGAGCCGAGGGGCAGGGCGTCGGTGCGCTTATAACAGTCCATCAGGCGCTCCGCGTCGCGCGAGAACATAGAGACATAGGCGAGCAGATGAAACGCGAACGATACGGGCTGCGCGTGCTGCAGATGGGTATAGCCCGGCATGACGGTTTCCGTATGCTGTTCCGCGAGAGAAAGGAGGACGGAACGCAGCCCCGAAAGCAGGCCCGCGTCACGCAGGATTTCGTCCTTCAGAAAGAGGCGGATGTCCGTCGCGATTTGGTCGTTGCGGCTGCGCGCCGTATGCAGGCGTTTGCCCGCGTCACCGATGCGCCCGGTCAAAAGCGCTTCGATGCTCATATGAATATCCTCGGTCCTGAAATCAAAATCGATTTCCCCGTTTTCTATCCCGCGCCGTATCTCAAGCAAGCCCGATTCGATAAGCCGAAGTTCTTCCGCGCTCAAAATACCGCGCGCGGCAAGCATACGCGCGTGGGCGATGCTGCCCCTGATGTCCTCGCGGTACAGGCGCTTGTCAAAGGCTATCGACGCGGCCCATTCGTCCGCGAATATATTCGTTTCGCCGCTGAAACGGCCGTCCCATAATTTCTTTGCCATACCTTATTTGTTGCGCTTCTCCTTCGCTATGCCAAGCTCCTCGTCGCGTAGGGCGCGTATCTTCATCGGCAGGCTGAACAAATTGATGAACCCGCCCGCGTCGGACTGCTCGTAGACCTTGTCCTCGCCGAAGGTCGCATAATCGGAATTGAACAGCGAGAACTTCGACTTCGACGCTATCGGGACCGCGTTGCCCTTATAGAGCTCCATCTTCACGGTACCCGTCACCTCTTCGGAGAGGGCGTTGTTGAACTCGTCCAAAGCCACGCGCAGGGGGCAGAACCACTGGCCGTCGTAGACCATCTGCGCGTATTTCTGTGACAGATAGTTCTTGAAGAACAGCGTGTCCTTGTCGTGAATCAGCTTTTCGAGCGCATAGTGGGCCCGGTATAATACCGTACCGCCGGGCGTCTCGTACACCCCGCGCGACTTCATGCCGATAAGCCTGTTTTCAATAATGTCGACGGTCCCGACGCCGTTGTCCCCGCCGAGCCGGTTCAGTTCGATAAGCAGGTCCACGGGCGGCAGCTTCTGTCCGTTCAAGCCGACGGGTACGCCCTTCTCAAAGTCGATGTCGACAATGGTCGGCTCGTCCGGCGCGTCCTCCATGCGTACGCTCATCATATGCAGGTCGTCCGAATGCAGGTTCCACGGATCCTCAAGCTCGCCGCCCTCATGGCTGATATGCCAGAGGTTCTGATCGCGGCTGTAGATATTCTCCTTTGTCTGGTCTATCGGGATATTATGCGAAACGGCATAATCAATCAGTTCTTCGCGCGATTTGAAGTCCCAGGTCCGCCACGGGGCGATGATTTCGAGGTTCGGGTTCAGCGCGTGGAACGCCGATTCAAAGCGCACCTGGTCGTTGCCCTTGCCCGTGCAGCCGTGAGCTATGGCATAGGCGCCTTCCTCTTCGGCTATCTCGACCAAATATTTTCCCATAAGCGGCCGGGCCATCGATGTGCCGAGCAGATAGTCGTTTTCATAGATAGCGCCGGATTTCAGCGTCGGCCAGATGTAATCCGTCACGAATTCCTCTTTGATGTCGACAATGTAGGCCTTTTGCGCGCCCGTCTCATAGGCTTTCTTCTCGATGGCGGCGAAATCATCGGCCTGGCCCGCGTCGAAACAGACGGCGATGATGTCGGCGTTATAGTTCTCCTTCAGCCACGTGAGAATAATGGAAGTGTCGAGGCCACCGGAATAGGCGAGAACGATTTTTTTCTTTTCGGACATAGGTCCCTCCGTTTCATGCATAATAATTCATCGATGCGAAACTTTATTATAGCATAATTTGAGGAGCTTGCAAATACGC